>JBGTMK010000990.1:0-12458 GCA_041743605.1 Nostoc sp. | reverse complement strand
GACTTTTTTGCATTTCAGGTCATTAGTCATTGGTCATTATAGGACTCATATTTGATTTTTAGGAAGCTAGTACCGCTGCGCGTAATTCGTAATTCGTAATTCGTAATTAATTGTTTGCAAGGGTTTCAGACGTTTAAGATGGGTGGCTTATTTACGCCGTGCGGTGGTACTAGGTACACCTTTATTCTTTCTTCCCAGTCCCTAACCTCTACGAGTGATTCAGAAATTAAAGACGCTCGATAGCGCATCGTTAGCGACGCAGGAGCGTCTGACTCGCTACCGCTTCGCTATTGGATTGCTATATCAGAATGAATAGTAATATTACTGATTTTTTATAGAGAAATTTAAGTTAAATATAGTACCTGCTACGTATTTACTTTTACTTTTCAAGTATTAAGGGTTTAATCTGTAATTTATTCAAATATAAATAATGATTATAGGAACTTTGGTTAGAAATCAGCCAGAGGTCGGCAAGTTCGCGGGCAGACTGAGGATTTTTACTCGATGTCTAACACTCAGTTTGGCGATCGCACCAGTATTGTGCAACTATCAAAATGCGAACGCCCAGACACCTAATCCTCAGACATTACCACCAGGACGCTTAGAGGATATTCCTGAGACTCCTTTGCCGTCGGATGTTCTACCCAAGCCATCAGACGAGAATCAATTGCTTCCATCCCCACAACTACCGAATCAGCCAACTCTAGAGCAGGATTACCCCGATGCCAAATTTCGGGTTGATCGCGTTGAAGTTTTAGGCAGTACAGTTTTCAACGCAGAGCAGTTTGCCGCTGTAACAGCTCCTTTTGTGGGACGGGAACTGACCTTTGCAGAGTTGTTGCAAGTTAGAGATGCCATCACGAAGCTCTACACTGATAACGGCTATGTAACCACTGGGGCATTAATTACACCGCAGACAGTAGAAACTGGGGTGATTAAAATTCAGGTGATCGAAGGCAGTGTGGAAGAAATCAAGATTATTGGTAACAGGCGATTGCAGAGTCAGTACATTCGCGATCGCATCCAACTTGGTGCTGGCAAGCCCTTAAATATACCACGCTTACTAGAAAAATTACAGCTACTCCGCCTCGATCCGCGAATTCAAAACCTGTCAGCCGAGTTGCAAACAGGTGTGCATCCAGGAACCAATGTGTTGCAAGTTGAGGTTGAAGAAGCAGAAACTTTTAAGCTGACAGCAAACCTAAATAATGGGCGATCGCCCAGTGTCGGCAGTTTTCGCCGAGGAGTGGATCTGCAAGAAGCTAATTTACTTGGCATGGGCGATACCCTGAGTGTGGGATACGCCAATACCGATGGCAGTAATTCAATCAATGTCGGTTACACACTACCAATTAATGCCCGCAATGGTACTGTATCCTTTGGTTTTAGTCAGGGATGGAATCGCGTCATTGAAGAACCATTCAACGTCCTTGATATTCAGTCAAATAGCCGTTCTTACGAATTGAGCTATCGGCAACCACTAGTGCAAAAACCAACCCAAGAGTTGGCAATTGGGCTGTCATTCTCGCGCCAGGAAAGCCAAACTGAGTTGGGGATTGATAATATTGGGCCGTTTCGACTCTCCCCAGGTGCAGATGCCAATGGAAAAACCAATATTTCGGCTTTGCGCTTCTTTCAAGAATATACTCAGCGCAGCAATCAATATGTATTTGCAGCGCGATCGCAATTGAGCTTTGGTGTAGATTGGTTCGATGCAAATATCAGTGATAATGAACCAGATAGCCGCTTCTTCGCATGGCGGGGACAAACCCAGTGGGTGCGGCAATTAGCGCCAGACACTTTATTTTTAGCTAGGGGCGATTTCCAATTGGCAGCCAATTCCCTAGTGCCTTTGGAGCAATTTGGTCTTGGTGGACAGCTAAGTGTACGGGGTTATCGCCAAGATGCATTACTCACAGATAATGGTCTGTTATTTTCGGCAGAATTTCGAGTCCCCATTGTCCGCTCTGCCAAAATTGGCGGGGTACTACAACTGACGCCCTTCATTGATCTGGGTAAAGGCTGGAACGTCAAGGGTGAAAATCCATCACCGAGTACGCTTCTGAGTACTGGGTTGGGGTTATTGTGGAAACAAGGTAATCATTTTTCAGCCCGCGTAGATTGGGGCATTCCCTTGATATCAGTGGATGGTGAAAAGCGATCGCTCCAAGAAAATGGGTTGTACTTCTCGGTGCAGTATTCACCGTTTTGAGGGAAGCGATTAGTTCAAGACTAACCGTTTTGGGCATCGTAAATACAAGGTATAAATAAAGGCGTGAAGATGAATGCGATCTCTGCTTGGTTCGTTCTATGTGGTGGAATAATGCCATTGATGGTAATGCCAATTTGGTGCGGCTTTGCCAACGCCCAGGTAACTCCCGATGGCACATTGAATACTACTGTCTCCCAAAGCGGTAATAACTTCACGATTACCAACGGCGATCAACTTGGTAACAACCTTTTCCATAGCTTTAGCCAATTCTCAGTTCCCACCAACGGCTCGGCATTCTTCAACAATGCCTCAGATGTGCAAAATATTTTCAGTCGCGTCACTGGAGGCAGTATTTCCCACATTGATGGTTTAATTCAGGCGAACGGTAGCGCTAATCTGTTTTTGCTTAATCCTAGTGGGATTATTTTCGGCGCCAATGCTCAATTGAATATTGGCGGTTCGTTTCTCGGTACAACTGCCAACAGTATTAAATTTACTGATGGTGTTGAGTTTAGCGCGATTAATTCCCCAGCGACTCCACTGTTGAGCATCAATGTTCCCATTGGTTTGCAAATGGGTAGTAATCCTGCATCAATAACCGTTCAAGGCACAGGGCACTCCTTGAGCAATCCTGGTGGACTGCCTGTTTTCACTCAAAATCCGAGTGCTACAGAATTGCGGATACAGCCGGGAAAAACCCTAGCTTTGGTGGGTGGCAATCTGAATCTGAATGGGGCAACTCTGACCGCCAAGCAAGGGCAATTAGAATTAGGCAGTGTCAGTGGTGCAGGGTTGGTTAGTTTTATCCCAACTGCACAAGGCTATACTTTTGGATATGAAGATGGGCAAAACTTTGGTGATATTCAGCTTACACAGCGATCGCTATTAGATATCAGCGGGGTGAATGCGGGTTCAGTTCAAATTCAGGGGCGACACATTCAATTCACCGATGGCTCATTGGTGCTGGCGCGAAATTTCGGCAGTCTTCCCGGCGGCGACATTCGCCTCCAGGCTACGGAAGCGATTGATCTGATTGGCACAACAGCTGATAGCACAATTCGCAGTGGGGTGCGTAGTGAAACTGTGGGTATCGGAGCTAGTGGAAACGTCAGTGTAATTACTCCCCGTCTTACCCTTCAGGTGGGAGGGGGATTAAATAGCATTTCAGTTGGAGTGGCTCCCAGTGGCAATATCCACATTGATGCAACAGCAATTGAACTGTCTGGCTTCTCACCAATCAATCCAAATAGCCTTAGTGTTCTTTCTACTACTGGCTATGGTTCTGGGAACGCTGGCGATATCTCCGTCAATGCCAATAGTTTACTGGTGTCAAATGGTGCCTCACTGATTTCAGCTACATTTGGTAGTGGCTCCAGTGGTAAAGTAGCAATTCGCACTAATCACATCACTGTGATGGGACAAAGCCCCGCCGGGCCATATAGCAACATTAGCTCAACGACATTTGCCACCGGAAACGCCAAAACTTTGACCCTAGATACCGCCAAGTTGCAAATTCTGGATGGGGGAGCAGTTGCGACAACCACATTTTTTGCAGGTAATGGGGGAGATATCAGCATTAACGCTACGGAATCCATCGAGATCAGTGGTCGCAGTCGGAATAATAACAGCAGTATTAACTCATCTACTACTCGACTAATTCCACAACTGCGGCAGAGATTCCGTCTACCAGATACACTCACAGCAAATGCCGGCAGTGTGAGCATCACAACGCCGAACCTAACAGTGACAGATGGCGGTGCAGTCAGTGTCACCAGTCAAGGTAGTGGAAATGGTGGCAGTCTCAACATTACAGCCAATACCATCCGATTAGACCGTCAAGGAAGCATCCAGGCAGAAACAGAATCAGGTGATGGAGGTAATATCGCCTTACAAGTTGGGAAGTTTTTGGTGCTGCGTGATAATAGTGCGATCGCAGCAACAGCAGGTGGTAATGGTGATGGAGGTAATATAAACATCAATGCACCCATCATCATTGGATTAAAAAACAGTGACATTATTGCTAATGCCATTCAAGGTCGGGGGGGCAATATTCAAATCACCACCCAAGGCATCTTTGGCTTACAATTTAGTCCTCAGATGACCCCAGAAAACGACATCACCGCCAGTTCGCAATTTGGTGTAAGTGGTACGGTTCAAGTTAATACTATCGGTGTTGATCCAAATTCCGGCTTAGTCGAACTACCAACAAATGTTACCGACTCATCCCAGCAAATTGCTACAGGTTGTTCTAATAATGTTGGTAGTAGTTTTGTCGCCACAGGAAGGGGTGGTGTACCGCAAAATCCCACTCAGGAAGTGAGGAGAGATGACACTTGGTCTGATATCCGCGACATCTCTGCTTACCGCAAAACGGGCGAAGTTACGGTACAAATATCTAAATCTCCAAACCTTCTTGTCCAAGCTACAAACTGGCATCGCAACGCTCAGGGAAAAATCGAATTAGTAGCAGATCAATCTTCTAATCAAATGCAACAGCCGTTAACCTGTGCTGCTGCTTCCAATAATTAACAAATCTTAATAATGTTAGCAAAAATACTATTTATGGGAACTCTAAATATAAATTGTGAAAGAGAATTTGGCGATGAGTGTCACTTCTGGTTGCTTGAGTTTAATTGGTGGAATATTGATAGGTGCGGTGTGGTGTGACTTTGTGACTGCCCAAATTACGCCCAACGGAACCCTCAACACCACCGTCTCTGCAAATGGTAATAACTTCACTATTACAAATGGAAATCGTGCTGGCAACAACCTCTTTCACAGCTTTAGCCAATTCTCAATTCCCACCAACGGCTCGGCATTCTTCAACAACCCCTCAGATATTCAAAATATCTTCAGTCGCGTCACTGGGGGGAGTGTTTCGCAAATTGATGGTTTAATTAAAGCTAACGGTAGCGCTAATCTGTTTCTCCTCAATCCTAGTGGGATTATTTTCGGTGCAAATACTCAACTGAATATTGGTGGTTCGTTTATCAGCACAACTGCCAACAGTATTAAATTTGCCGATGGTATTGAATTTAGCGCAGTAAATTCAGCGACAGCACCATTATTAACCATGAGTGTACCCGTTGGTTTGCAAATGGGCAGCAATCCTGCACCTATCACCGTTCAAGGCACAGGACACTCTTTGAGTAATTTTGGTGGACTGGCTCTGTTTCCCCTGACTCGGATTCCCAGTTTGACAAAACTCAGGGTACAACCGGGAAACACCATAGCTTTGGTAGGTGGTGACATACATCTAAATGGGGCAACCCTGAGTGCCGAAAGAGGGCGAGTTGAATTGGGTAGTATGAGCGGTGCGGCATTGGTCAACCTAATACCAAACACACAGGGCTATGCCTTGGGATATGGCGATATACAAAGCTTTGGGGATATTCAGTTAGCACAGCGATCGCTATTAGATATCAGTGGAGTAAATGCAGGTTCTGTTCAAATTCAGGGTAGGCAAATTCAATTTACTGATGGCTCTCTGGTACTGGCGCAAAATTTTGGCTTTCTCCCTGGCGGTGACATTCGCCTTCAGGCTACGGAGGCCGTTAGTCTAATTGCCGAAACAACTGATGGCACAATTCGCAGCGGAGTGCGTAGTGAGGCTCTAGGTATAGGAGCTAGTGGAAACATCAGCATTATGACTCCCATACTCTCTGTTAAGCAGGGAGCCGGGTTGAATAGCACAACACTAGGAGCAGCTCCGGGTGGTAATATCAACATCGATGCGATCGCCATCGATGTCTCTGGCTTTTCACTCATTAATCCTGCTGATATTACCACCATTAATACTGCCACATTAGGCACTGGGAATGCTGGTGATGTTTTCGTCAATGGCTATAGCCTACTAGTATCAAGCGGTGCCTCACTATCTTCATCTACCTTTGGTAGTGGCTCTAGCGGTCAAGTGACAATTCGCAACACCAACACCACAGTCATAGGAGAAAGCCCTTCTGGACTTTACAGTAACGTTGGCTCAATTACATTTGCAACCGGAAGTGCCAAAGCCTTGACACTAGATACTGCCAAATTGCAAATTCTGGATGGGGGAGCCGTTGCTACCACCGCATTTTTTGTAGGTAATGGTGGGGATTTGAGCATCAACGCTACCGAATCAATCACAATCAGTGGTCAAGGTCGGACAAACAATAGTAGCATTAATGCCTCCACCCTCCGACCTGATTCGTCATTGCGGCAACGATTCGGTCTGCCAGATATACTCACAGCAAATGCCGGCACTGTGAACATTACCACACCAAAGCTAACCTTGACAGATGGCGGAATTATCAGTGTAACCAGTCAAGGTAGAGGAAATGCTGGCAATATGAACATCAGTGCCGATACTATCCAATTAAAAAATCAAGGGTTTATCCAGGCACAAACAGAATCTGGGAATGGTGGCAATATTACGTTGTCCACCAGAAGCCTGTTACTTTTGCAAAACAATAGCCAGATTACCTCAACAGCTGGCGGTTCAGGCAATGGGGGTAATATCACCATCAATGCACCCATCATCGCCGGATTAGAAAATAGTGATATTGTCGCTAATGCAGTTGTAGGTAATGGTGGTAACATCCAAATCACCACCCAAGGCATATTTGGCTTACAATTTCGTCCCCAACTCACCCCCGATAACGACATCACCGCCAGTTCCCAATTTGGCGTAAATGGCACTGTTCAAGTGAATACTATCGGTGTTGATCCAAATTCCGGCTTAGTTGAACTACCAGCAAATGTCACTGACCCATCCCAGCAAATTGCTACAGGCTGTGACGGCAGTGAAAGCAGTCGCTTTGTAGCAACAGGACGCGGTGGTATACCACAAAATCCTAGTCAACAAATTGAGAACGATTCTACGACGATCCTCTCCCTACGCACTTGGTCTGATATCCGCGACATCTCTGCACACCGCAAAATTGGCGAAGTTACGGTACAAATTCCAACTACTCCAGAAACTCTTGCCCAAGCCACAGGTTGGCATCGCAACCCACAGGGAAAAATTGAGTTAATTGCAGATAAATCTCCTACTCAGGTACACAAACAATTGGGAGCATCCCAAATGTGCAAAAACTGGAAATGATAGAAACCTCTATCGAGTAAAATTAAAGTCTTGGCAGTCACTAAATTTAGTAATGCAGATTCAAAATTAGTATCTGATGCTGCGGGGTTAGTGTGAAACCAAACTTTAACAGGTAAACGGGCGCTCATGTCGGAAATCTTTGCTACTACTGGAACTATAGCCGCGATCGCTACTGCTGTTGTCCCCCAACAAGGTAGTGTTGGTATTGTGCGGGTGTCCGGTTCTCAAGCAATGGCAATCGCCCAAAGTCTCTTTCATGCACCAGGGCGACAAGTTTGGGAAAGTCACCGGATTCTCTACGGTTACATTCGCCATCCCCAGACGCAACAATTGGTGGATGAAGCCCTGTTGTTGATTATGAAAGCACCCCGTTCTTACACCCGTGAAGATGTAGTAGAATTCCATTGCCACGGGGGAATTATGGCAGTGCAACAGGTGTTGCAACTGTGTTTGGAAAATGGGGCTAGACTAGCGCAACCTGGAGAATTTACTCTCCGCGCCTTTTTGAATGGACGATTGGATTTAACTCAAGCCGAGGGTATTGCCGATTTAGTGGGAGCTAAATCGCCCCAAGCGGCTCAAAGTGCCTTAGCTGGTTTACAAGGAAAATTAGCTCATCCGATTCGGCAGTTACGCGCTAACTGTTTGGATATTTTGGCAGAAATTGAAGCTCGGATTGATTTTGAGGAAGACCTTCCTCAGCTGGATGATAAAGCAATAATATTAGAAATCGATAAAATTGCCGCAGAAATAACTAGGTTATTGACAACCAAAGATCAAGGTGAATTGCTACGCACTGGTTTAAAAGTGGCAATTGTTGGGCGTCCGAATGTGGGTAAGTCGAGTTTATTGAATGCTTGGAGCCGGAGCGATCGCGCCATTGTGACTGATTTACCCGGTACAACCCGCGATGTGGTGGAATCTCAGTTAGTTGTCGGGGGAATTCCTATACAAGTGCTAGATACTGCGGGGATTCGGGAAACAACAGACCAAGTGGAGAAAATTGGCGTCGAGCGATCGCATATTGCCGCCAATGCAGCTGATTTAGTCTTGCTTACCATCGATGCTTCAGCCGGTTGGACAGAAGGCGATCAAGAAATTTACGAAAAGGTACAACACCGTCCGTTGATTATAGTGATTAACAAAATCGATTTAGTAGAAGAAAGCGAGAGAACAACTCTTCAATCTAAAATCTCAAACCCAAAATCTAAAATTGTCACAGCCGCATCCCAAAATCAAGGTATTGACGCTTTAGAAACAGCAATTTTAGAAATAGTTCAAACTGGAAAAGTGCAAGCTGCTGATATGGATTTAGCCATTAACCAAAGACAGGCAGCAGCCTTAACTCAAGCTAAAATATCTTTGGAACAAGTACAATCAACAATTGTCCAAGAGTTCCCTCTCGATTTTTGGACAATTGACTTACGGGGTGCGATTCAAGCTTTAGGAGAAATTACCGGAGAGGAAGTAACAGAATCAGTTTTAGAGAGAATTTTTAGTAAGTTCTGTATCGGTAAATAAACAGCAAAATTACCAAATTTAAAAGGAAGTAGCAACCTGGAATATGTAGAATTTATGAAGGGGTGATAAAAAAGCTACAAAGCAGACTGGATAGGCTAAAACCCTGTTTTCTCCTACGTCTTGCCCCATGCTTTTTGCCTGATCCCAACTACAAATCAAATATTTACGCCGTTTTACTTAGACACATCTTCTATTTTAATTACAGCCGATGAAACCCATCCAATTTTTCCTTTTAATCTACCTTCGAGAATTTTAATTTTTGTAAAAGAATGAAATGCTTGGACAGGATTTGTCTGCTCTAAAGTTTCAACTTTGGCTCCAGATTCAACTAGACCTAATTGATTCTCTGGTTTAGTAATATCTGTATATGGATTATTGATATCTTTAATATTTTTGAGTACTAAAGTTGCACCTCCATTGTTACTCACAACTGCTTGTCTACGAAATGTGAAGATAGTACAGTGTCTAGTTACGTTATTGTTATTACCATGAATTTGATCATTACAGTCACCTTTAATAGTTTGACTTGTTTGAGCATAGACACCAATTGAGATAATATTTGATAGAGCTATACTAAACAAGTAGGGAATCAACTTGATAAGCTTCATACGTATGGGAATTTTCAATTAGTTAAGGATGTTTGAAAAGTCAGGTAGGTTGTAAAAAAGCTCTCTCGGTATACGCTATGAATAGATATTAGGAATCATATTGGATTTCTGAAAAAATCTCTGTAGTCTTGTAATAAACTGTCTATGCTAAAATTTTGCAAAAAAATTGTAGGTTGGGTGGAGGCTTTGCGTAACCCAACCTCTACGTCTAATGTACTATTTTGCCTAGACAGTCCACTACGTGCATTTGAAAAATCAAATACTGGTCCTATAGTAGACAGCACCGAGAGAGCAACATGAGTAAAGCATACCTCAGCAATCTGACCTGCGCTCAATATGAATTTCTGAGTGATATGATTCGAGAATTAAAACCCGGTGGTCGCAAGCGTGAAGTCGATATGTGGGAAATTCTGAACGCGATTTTCTAGTTTATTTATTGTAATTATTAAATGTTGCTCCACTTCCACAATTAGTTTGTTGCCCTCCTCCAACGCATTCAGTTCTATTTTCAGTTTTATTATTATTTTGATTTTGTATATTCTCTTGCTTTTTTATTACTGCATTTGGATTATAATTGTTAGTCGGATGTTGATTAGTTGTATTAAAACTTCCATTTACATTTCCATTTACATTTCCAATTCCATTTCCATTTACAATTCCATTTCTATTTCCATTAATCAGTATATGTCCAGTACCTTCTGCTACTTGATTAACTTGAGCAGTAAGAGTTTTCTGATTACTTAGCAATTCCTTAGAATTTGGCACTTTTGAAGAATCAGTTTTTTCCAGAGAAGTATTAATTTCTGGACTATCTTTTTTAGATGCTAACGGTTTGTACACTTCTTGGAAAGAGATTATTAAACCAGCTGTAGCAGTAATTAAACCTGTGCTGGCGATTATTATTAATTTTGCTTGGTTTAGACGTTTAGCTTTACTATTACCTGTCATTACTTAGTCTCCAATAATACTTAGTGAACTATTGATTCAGAAATCAAACAGGTAATTTTTAGCAAAAATCAAGCAAATATACTATACATTTTACTTAGTTAATGTAAGCTTTTGCTTTTTACAATTAAAATTGTACTGATTTTTACTGATCGTAAATATACAGTTTTACTCAAAACGGGAATTGTCACTATGTGCCACTTTTAAAATTGAACTATTAGACAAATTGTAAAGATTTCGTAAAACCCAGTCATATCATGTCCTGTTAAAGACTTATCATTACCCCTCTCCTAAGAAACCGTATTTGTTTGAGGTTGGGGAATAAGCTTGAAACCCTTACTGGACAAGGTTAGGTAAAATAACTGTAAGATTTACAAAGTTATGAGTGATGAGTTAAAAATTCACAACTCATCACTCATAATTTACAACTCATTTTCTGTAGCGATCGCTCTTGGAATATTGCCAACAGTTGCCAGTTGCACTGTAAAAGTAGAACCTTCATATAATTTACTTTTTACAGAAATAGATCCACCACAACGCAGTAGCAATTGCTGTACGATTGTTAACCCCAACCCAGCACCACCATAATCTTCTGTTGCTGCTGTACGCACACGATAAAATCGGTCAAAGATTTTGGGAATTTCGTTTTCGGCAATACCGATACCTGTGTCGCGGAATTCTAATTGGACATGATCGCCTTGAAGACGGGCACGCACCCATACTTCACCTCCATTAGAGGTAAACTTAATGCTGTTGTGCAGTAAATTAATCACAATTTGCCTCAGACCACCACTCACGCACCAAACAGATGGGAGTTCAGTCGGTATGGTGTAGGCTAGCATAATCCCTTTTTCTTGAGCTACAGGTTGGTAGGTACTGACGACTCCAGGCACAATCTCTGAGAGCCGCACTGACTCCAAAGCCATCCCTTCCCAATTACGTTCCAGTTGCACCAGTTCCAATAAACCAGTAATCAGGGAATTTTGATGATCGCACTGGGTATTTAACATCTGTAAATAACGTTGTCGCTGGGGGGGTTTAAGATTAGGGGAATTTAATAATGAAAGTGCTGTCTTCATGTGCGTTAGGGGTATACGCAATTCCTGACATACATTTTTTAGGTATTCATCTTTGAGTTGCTCTTTGTTGTGCAGTTCTTGATTTTGCTGCTGAAACTTGGTGGTGCGTACTGTGATTATTTGACGATTAATTTCATCTTGTCGCAGTAGTTGTTTTGCCAATAATTGATTCATCAATCCGGCTTGGGGTACGCTTGGACAAATAAAATCAGCAGGTAAAATTGGGGACGATTCTGGCGCGTAGACGCCTAGCGGCTTGTCGTTAGACATCGCTTGTTTGATACCATCTAATACTTGCTGAATTACTCTCCCTTCAACAGTAGTTATAATCAGCAACGGCTGGTTTTTATTAGTATTTACCTTCCCCGATGTCTGAGTTTTGCGTTTTTTAAGTGGTCGATGAGCCAAAATTAAACTGCAAAACTGGGGCGATAACACCATCAGAAAGTTTTCCCGTCGCAGTTGGCTATCTGGTGGTAGGTGAACGGAGACATGATGGGAAGACGAGGGAGATGAGGGAAATGAGGAAATATTTAATTTTCCTTCTCCCTCATCTCCCCCTGCTCCCTCATCTCCCCCTTTTCCATTTTCGTCAATCTGGCAAGTATAAATGAGACTAGACGCACCTACCGAAGATTGATAACGCGCTAATTCTGATTGCCAAATTTTTTCTGGTGGTAGCTTTACCCATAAAGTGGCTGCAATTTGCTGCTCAATTAGTAAGTCAATTTGTGCTCTCACCAGTGATAGCAGAGTCGCAGGACTGAGGGACAATGGTTTAGGAGGCACTTGCACTCCCATAACCAGTTGATAAACAGACAGATCCTTAGCCAGAGAAACATTCATGAGTCAAGCACAAAAAGGATGAAGCAAGAAATAAGTCTGTCTTCGATTTTCACCTTTATGTGTGCATTTTTTACAAAATCCCCACGGAAATAAATATTAACTCTAAAAAACTCCACCTATAAGGGAGTGGGGATGAGGGAGCAGGGGAGGCAGGGGAGGCA
>JBGTMK010000989.1:0-7808 GCA_041743605.1 Nostoc sp. | reverse complement strand
CAATTTTAAGGTGCTGTGGAGCTAAAAAAATTATCAATGAGGTGAAGAGTTTTAACTCCTAACTCTTAACTTTTAACTTCCTGCTTTCCTTAAGTAGCTGGCAACTGTATTTTGCAATAAAATGGCAACAGTCATAGGGCCAACACCACCAGGAACTGGGGTGATAAATCCCGCCACGCCAGCAGTTGATTCCCAGTGGACATCGCCGACTAGACGACTCTTACCACTGGCATCGGTGACACGGTTCATTCCCACATCTACCACAACAGCGCCCGGTTTCACCATTTCAGCAGTGATTAATCCTGGACGACCTACGGCAGCAATGAGAATATCAGCAGTTTTGGCGATCGCACTCAGATCTAGCGATCGCGAGTGGGCAATGGTAACAGTAGCATCAGCTTCTAGTAGCATCAAGGCCATGGGCTTGCCTACCAAAATACTCCGTCCCACAACCACAGCCTGTTTTCCCCGCAGAGGAATTTCATACTCCTGTAAAAGCCGCATCACACCAGCCGGGGTGCAGCTGCGTAAACCAGTTTCTCCCCGTACTAGTCGCCCCAAGTTCACTGGGTGCAATCCATCGGCATCTTTATCAGGATCGATTTGATGCAGCAGAGCCACTGCATCCAAGTGGTCAGGTAAGGGCAACTGTACAAGAATGCCATCCACCCGTTCATCGTGGTTGAGTGCCGCAATTACCTCTTCTAACTCCCCCAAGGTAGTTTGGGCAGGAAAATGTTTGCCAAAAGAAGCGATACCAACTTTAGCACAGGCTTTTTCTTTATTGCGTACATAGGCGGCTGACGCTGGGTTATCACCAACCATCAACACTGCTAAACCAGGGGGTCGTCCAATTTTTGGTTGTAATTGTGTAATGGCAACAGAAAGTTCTTGCTGAATTTTTGCTGCTAAAGCTTTACCATCAAGGAGTTTGGCAGTTTTTGTTTCCATGAAAATTCCCAGCTATGTTCGCTTGTTGTCCAAAGTCCAAAGTTAAAATATTGATTATTGAATCTTGACTTTCGACTATTATTGTGTTGCCGTTTGATGTCGTAGAGTTTCTCTCACAGTAAATTCATAATATTTATTTTCTCAGATCAACGGCATCATCTAAAGAATAAAGAAGTGGGGAGTGAGGAGATAAGGGAGCAGGGGAAGAAGAATTAATCGATTAATGCAATACCCAATGCCCAAAATAAATAAATCCGTGGCTTTTATGCAACAAATAAGAAATTTGTCCCTTTCGTTCTTGTCTCGGCACAGTATTGTTCCTTACCGACTGGGGTTGACTTTTTTTCTAGTAGCGGGACTTTGTAGTTGTAGTAACTTGACATCGCCTGGCTTGAGTGGGAGTGGCTTAAAAATTGGGACAAATGTCACCCCAATTGGAGAAATTAAACCAAAACAAGACAATCAGGCTATAGTTTACATCCAAGGTCAGGTAGAAAAGCAAGCTCCGATGATGAAACAGTGGGCTTATCAAATTAGTGACTCAACTGGCAAAATTTGGGTTGTCACCAATCAAAAGAATCTGGGTGAGGGCGCACAAGTGGTAATTAAGGGTAAAGTTCGCTACCAAAGTATTCCCTTAGCTGGCAAAGAATTGGGGGAAGTTTATTTAGAAGAAGAGTAACTCAGTAATTAAAAATGAACTTATGAACAATCAACCGGTGCATGTAGCGATCGCAATTCTCTACCAGAAAAACAAGTTTCTCATGCAACTACGCGACAACATCCCCGGTATTCTCTACCCTGGTTACTGGGCGCTATTTGGCGGTCACATTGAACCTGGTGAAACGCCAGATGTAGCAGTAAAGCGAGAAATTTTAGAAGAAATCGGCTATATCTTACCACCCTTTGTTGAATTTGGCTGTTATTCCACCGAAAGAGTTGTTCGTCATGTCTTTCATGCACCACTCTTAGTGGAATTAAATCAACTAGTTCTGAATGAGGGCTGGGATATGGGGTTATTTACACCAGAAGATATTCGCCAAGGTAACTGTTATTCACAAAATGCTGGCGAAATCCGACCTTTGGGGGACATGCATCAAAAAATTATGTTGGATTTTATTGAGAAAAATCCAACATAATTTGGGAATTGGGCAATTCAATTTTAGATTTTGGATTGACAATTTTGAATTAAATCTAAATCTAAAATCCAAAATCTAAAATCTAAAATTCTCACTCCCTAAAAGCCAAAATAAAGTTAGAACTCTTATGGGGTCATCACTAATGCAATCAACAAACAAACTGCCACGATGGTTAACTATAGGATTGGCATTTCCTATTGCCATTCTCAACGGCTGGCTATTGATCCAGGTTGTACAGTATTTTCAACCCTTGGTTAGCATTATTGCCGCTGCTATCCTACTGGCTTTTGTCTTGAACTATCCAATCCAGTTTCTTCAGGAACAAGGGGTGAAACGCAACTTAGCGATCGGGGGAGTGTTGCTTTTGACTCTGGTGATTTTAGTAGCTTTAGGCATCACCTTGGTTCCCCTGATTATTCAACAGCTCGTTGAACTGGCTAATATTTTGCCCAGTTGGATTGATTCTGGTACTCAACAACTGCAAACTTTTCAAGATTGGGCGTTAAGTCAACAGCAACTTCCTATTAATTTGAGTGGTTTATTTACCCAAGTTCTGGAACGATTATCTAACCAACTTCAGTCCTTCACTGGTAGAATCCTTGGTTTTGCCGTCGATACCATTGGTATTGTCCTCAACGTGCTACTAGCGGTAGTGCTGACTATCTACCTAACATTGAATGGTGAACGTCTTTGGGACGGGATTTTTCGGTGGTTTCCCCATAACATTGGGTTGAGAGTGCGGGAATTACTGCGAGAGGATTTTCATAATTACTTCATCGGTCAAGCAACATTAGGAGCAGTGTTAGGGGTAACAATTACACTGGTATTTTTGGCGTTGCAAGTTCCCTTAGCTCTACTTTTTGGCATTGGTATTGGCTTGTTTTCACTCTTCCCCTTTGGTACGGGAGTCGGTATTGCCATAGTAAGTTTGTTGGTAGCCCTGCAAAATTTTTGGTTAGGAGTAGAAGTCTTAGGTATAGCTGTTGCCATTGACCAAGTTAATTCTAATATTATTGCACCTCGAATTCTCAGCAATTTGACTGGTTTAAATCCTGTGTGGGTGGTGATTTCTTTATTGCTGGGGGCAAAGTTGGGAGGAGTGCTGGGTTTGTTAATTGCAATCCCTATTGCCAGTTTTATCAAGGATACAACAGATAGCTGGCGGGCTGGAGAGTTTAATAAGATAGATGATATAGAGTCAGAACCTGTTGCGGTAACAAGTGAGAGAGCAGGAACTTATAGCTAAAATTAAATCCTTCAGATTAACTGAAGAACTGGTGATATTTTCCAAAAATAAACTATAAAACCCTAATTGATGCGTTTTCTAGCGTTAATACTGGAAGATTAGTTATTGTGATTGCTGGTAATGGTAGAACCGCAGATATACTTGCAGATGCCTTGCGTGGAAAGGCTACCAATGAACGAGCTAAAAAGCTGCCTAAATCTGGTACATTACAATACATTTCAGGAGGCAGGAGGAACCCACGTGCGAAAAAAGTGGGATTGGAACAATGACTTTTTATACTTTGCTGCAAGCAGTCTCAGTATAATTGTTGGTTTGAACGTGGCTCTAGTCCCAGAACTAAAGTTTTATTACAAATTAAATTTATATTACATCGCTAGATAGATAAAAATTTGATGGTATTTTATTAAATTTATCTTCAGGATATGCTCTTTCTAGTAGGAATTAAATTAATAATACATAATTCCTGATAATCCTAGGTTAAAAGAGCAAATGCTGAATAAAGAGACAGAAAAACTAAATTTAATTTTTCTGTAGATGTAGGGAAACTACTAAGCTTGCAAGCTAAATATTGCTTGTGTTGGAAAACTTTCTTTTGCTTACGAATATAACGGTAATAAATTCAGGATGCTAACAATGGAAACCACAGAAACAACGCAAACAAGTTCAACACCTTTCCCAAATATTCCACCAGTTATTGAAAGTAACGATAGTGAGTATCTTGATACTGGCGTACCTAGCACAGTTGCGATCGCAGGACACCCCCTACATCCGTTGAGTGTAATCTTTCCCATAGCATTTTTAGCCGCAGCATTGGGAAGTGACATCGGCTACTGGTTAACTGGCGATTTCTTTTGGGCTAGAGCTTCGCTATGGTTAATCGGACTCGGATTAGCTGGAGGTGTTCTGGCATCTGCGATCGGTCTTAGCGACTTTTTGAAAATTGAACGAGTCCGCAAACGTACCGCAGGTTGGACGCATTTGATACTTAACGTTTCTATCCTAGTTTTATCACTCGTTAACTTTATCCTACGTTGGGGTGATGCTGAGTCACGAATAGTACCTTGGGGACTATTAATTTCGCTAATAGTCGGTACACTGACTAGTGCTTCTGGCTGGTTCGGTGCTGAACTCTCCTATCGCCACAAAATTGGTGTAGTGGGTGCAGGTAGCAGAAGATATCCATAGACTTCTCCCAATCAGAATATGTATCTGCCCCGTATGCCAGCCACCGACGCATCGAACGGCGGCATACGTTTATTCTGATTATTCGTTTTTGGCTTAAGCCTTAGTGTAATTATCGATGACTTTGGCTAAGTCTGGTACTGCTTCTTCTACGTGCTTTTTAGCTGAACCGCGAAGTTTTTCATAGGTTCCTCGCACGATTTGGCGCTTTGTGTTTTTGACTCTGGCATCAGTAACACTCAGCAGCGCATCTGCGGTACGAGAGCTATTCGCATTCAGGTGTCCAATTGGGTCGCCTTTTTCAACGCCTTCATTCCAGATGGGATCAAGTGCGGTGAAGCATTGGGGTAAAATCAGCTCAACAACGTAAGGGATATACCCTGGTTTAATCCCCTTTAAGGCGGCGAAGGCAGTTTTTAAAACAATGCCGTTCACACCTGACTTGGATGCAAGCTGTCCTTCGATCATGTTGCAACAATCATCTATAACCATAGCTTTTTTGGTCGGGTTCAAAAGTCCGTCGCTCAGTCCCATTTAACTCTTCCTTATCTAAGTACTTAATTTCTATTCGACTAATTTTTTTAGCAAGCAGGAAATTACAGAAAATGGTATCAGAGTTAGAGGATGTTTATGGATATAAGTAAGTAGGCGAGAATAAATCAAAGTAGATTCAGTAATGTAAAAAATCTTGAGATTATTTCGTAGTCAGGACTTTAGGTCATTTGGAAAATCTAACCCCCTCTAATTTCCTCTTGGGAGCAATGCGAAAAAGTGAGATCCTCGTGAAATAGGCTGGCGTTGCAGGGGGAGCAGGGGGAGCAGGGGGAGTAAAGAGAAAAATTTAGTAATTTTCGCTACCCTAATAGCCCTGAATACACTTATTTATTTGTCTCCCCCTGCCTCCCCTGCTCACAAAATCGCATTGCTCCCATTTAGTATCAGGAGATGTGTGACGGCGTTCGCGTTCTTCATACCGGAGGCGATCGCTAACAATTGAGGATTGCTGTATTTTTGCATGACTTTTAATTGCACAGTAAAAATACTCTGCAATATTTGTGCAAGCATTTTGTCATAATGTTAGTTATCGACGCTACAGAATGTAAAATTACATTCGTGTATCAATATCAACTAGCAACAAGTTGCACAAATTTTTACCGTCAGTCGCAAACAACACTCCCATGAAAATCCGAAGACGATATTTTTTCTTGTCAAGCCTAGTAGCAGTTCTAGTAGCATCTTGGGGATTTTTCCTAAATTCAGCACCAGCAACCCAGATGCTACTAGCTCAAAAGCCAGTAACTCTGACTGTCTCTGCGGCATCTGACCTCAATTATGTGTTTAAAGAAATCGGTGCTTTGTGGGAGAAAGAAACAGGAAACAAAGTCACATTTAACTTTGGTTCTACAGGACAACTAGCTCAACAGATTGAACGTGGTGCGCCGGTAGATTTATTTGCGGCTGCTAACAAGTCATTTGTTGAAGACCTTGACAAAGAAGGGTTAATAGTATCCAACACCAAAGCCTTGTATGGACGGGGACGGATTACCGTGTGGACACGAGCAGATAGTCAACTCAATCCCAAAGACATCAAAGATTTAACCAAACCAGAATATAAGAGAGTGGCGATCGCTAATCCCGATCATGCACCCTACGGTATGGCTGCTAGAGAAGCGTTGCAATCAGTGGGTATATGGGACGCAATCAAGCCGAAACTAGTGCTGGGTGAGAATATTAGCCAAACAAAACAGTATGCGGAAACAGGTAACGTTGATGTTGGTATCGTTGCATTATCTTTAAGTGTCAATAGACCAGGAAAATGGGAGCTAATTCCCGAAAATCTGCATAAACCCATTGACCAAATGTTAGCTGTAGTCAAAAAGAGCAAGCATCAAACACAAGCTAGACAGTTTGCCCAATATATTAACGGGCCAAAAGGCAGACCATTAATGGAGAAATATGGCTTTGTTTTACCTGGAGAGACACCAAATTAATGGACTGGTTTCCTTACATTTTGTCATTGCAAGTAACCGCGCTGGCTACAGTGTTGCTGTTAATTCTTGGACTGGGACTAGCAATTTTCTTAGCCCGTGTTCGTTTCCCAGGAGAACTCATCATCTCTACAGCGCTGAACTTACCCTTGGTACTACCTCCTAGCGTCATTGGTTTCTACCTGTTGTTAGTTTTAGGTAGAGGTAGCCCGATACTGGAATGGTTTGGGATAGATATTTTGTTCACTTGGCAAGCAGCAGCGATCGCATCTACAGTGGTGGCGTTACCCCTAATTGTCGAAGCAGCTAGAGCCGCAATTGTGGATGTCAATCCTGAACTAGAAGCAGCAGCCCGTACTCTCGGTGACTCAGAAACCAAGGTGTTATGGCGAGTCACCCTCCCTTTAGCTCGTTCGGGAATTTTGGCAGGCTTTATCTTAGCAGTCGCTAGAGCTTTAGGTGAATTCGGTGCAACGTTAATGGTTGCAGGGAATATCCCCGAACGTACCCAAACTTTACCCCTTGCAATTTATGATGCTGTGCAAAACCAAGACTATAGCAAAGCTAACTTGATGGTGTTGGTAATGACCTTTTGGGCATTTTTGCTGCTGTTATGGGCGCGTCGTCTGGAACAGCGTAGGCAAAAAAAAGCCTTCTAGCCAATTTATTCAATTACGAATTACGAATTACGAATTACGAATTACGAATTAATTCTGATGCAGCTTTCAGTAGACATTCACAAACAACTAGCCAGTTATCCCCTAGAAGTAAAGTTTCACCTGGAAGGGCGCGTGTTGGGAATATTAGGAGGTTCTGGTTCTGGCAAAAGTATGACCTTACGTTGTATCGCTGGACTAGAAACTCCTAAGCGGGGTCGTATTGTCGTTAACCGACGGGTTTTGTTTGACTCCAGCAAACGAATTAACCTACCAATTCGCTCACGCCGCGTTGGTATTGTCTTTCAAAACTACGCCCTGTTTCCCCATTTGACAGTCGCCCAAAACATTACCTACGGGTTACAAGATTTGTCTGTTGCAGAACGTCAGCACCGTTTAGCTGAACAAATTGGCAAATTACAACTTTCTGGACTAGAGAATCGCTATCCACGACAGTTATCCGGCGGACAACAGCAGCGCGTAGCTTTAGCAAGGGCTTTATCAGTAGAACCAGAAGTCTTGTTGTTAGATGAACCTTTTTCGGCTCTGGATACCCACCTGCGACACCAGTTGCAAGAACAAATGATTGAGACGTTGAGCAGTTATCAAGGGGTAACGTTATTTGTCACCCATAATTTAGAAGAAG
>JBGTMK010000988.1:0-4559 GCA_041743605.1 Nostoc sp. | reverse complement strand
TTTAAAGTATAGATTGGTGGGGGAGTCTCATTTGGTGGCTGTGGAGGTTTTTCTTCTACTAAGAAGCGGGCAAAGAATGGTAATGCTTGGATATCTAATGCTTTTACTACGTTGGTAGACATGGAATTTTCTCTATTGGTTGTTAGCATCGAGTAGTTTTCAGTTATCAAGTAACTGAAAACTACTTCTTTAGTTCAGATGAATTAAACTAGACTAGATTTAGCTGTCTTCAAAATCGGAAGGATACTTGAGAGTGTAAACAGGAGAATTATCTGCCTGTTGAGCAACTTGCTCTTGCAAGAAACGAGCGAAGAATGGTACTGCGTTGACGTTTGTTGCTTTTACTGTGTTTTTAGACATTGCTATTTTCCTTTGGAAAATTGTTGTAGCAATTCAACATATATCACTAATTCAATATGTTCACAAGGACAGTTAAGACAGTTAAGAAAAATGCTTTTCAGACAGTTAAGACAGTTAAGGTTTTTATATTACTCTCGACACAAAAAATTAATCCTTTGTATAAATAGGGTTATATTGATATTTTTTTGATGTTTTCTGTGGATATTTTTACAAGATAAGCTTGGATTATTTCGCCTCGATTATTCTCTACCCAAAGTTATAAAATAGTGTTAAGCATACAGTTATAGTCCTTGTTATACCGCGATAGGATCAGCACTAAAGACAATTTATTCACTAGCGATCGCTAGTTCAGCAGACTGAACAGCTCCGATTTGGTAGCTCTCGAAAGGAACTTTTTGCTGGGAACCCTCCGCTGGGGGTGAATTTAGCGGCTGATAGGTAACTAGTTTATAGCGGAGGCGATCGCTTTGTCGCTCATATTGAGAATTGAGTAATTTATTTCCAACTCGGAATTGACTATAGAGTGTGTCCCCAACCCACCACGCATCAATTAGAGTTCCATTCTTCTCATCAATCACAAAGTGACCAGCACCCCGATCCTTAACAACCAACTCATAATTACGTACCTGCTTTTTCGCCCCTACTCCATAAGTAATTTGCCAAGTGTAGCGTAGGGGATTATTAGAAATTGGCTGAATTCTGAGTGTAATTGGTACATTTTGAGACTTCCCTTTTACAGAGCGATTGAGCATTGTACCGCTCCATCTACCTTGCCAATTCTGAGGAAAAGAATTACTTGATGATGAAATACCTTGCACAGTTTTCACCATCACCAATATCAAAAAAGATATCAGTACTAAAATGAGGAGGTTTCGCTTTAGTCTGGGGAGAAACTGTTGCATACTTACCCACAAATATAGGAATCGGATTTGATTTTTTAAAAAGACTACGAGATAATACGTAGAGGTATATAGGAATCGTATTTGATTTTTGAAATTATCTATGTGGGCGGGGAGTGGGGAGTAGGGAGTAGGGAATTAGGCTTTTCGATCTGTACCGAGCTTTTTCAGAAATCAAACATTAGCCCTATATCTGTCTAACAGCCAACAATGATAAAGCAGCATCTACAGGACGCGATACCTTCTCTGCGAGACGCTACGCGAACGGTGAGCTTCGCTAACGCAGAACTGCAAGAATTTATGCTTCTTACCATCGTTCTCATGTTGTCCAAGGCTTTTTAGGTGAGGTGAACGAAGGTTTACCACCAGAACAATGGAAAATTCACTGTGTCCGGTTTGCTCCCAATTGTCCGTCACAAAATCCCAATAAAGCTTAAAGCCTGTCTATAATTTATAGACAGGCTAGTGTTTGATTAGTTAGGTTTCTACAACTTTTGTCGAAATTCCGCCTAAATCTTTATCTGGAGTTTTACCAACAATATAGACATCAATACTTATCGTACCTATGCGATAAACCTTGATATTAGTGAGGCGTTCTCTTAGTGTTTTGACAAGTGATTTAAACTTTGGCACATTTTCTTGTTGTATTTCATCGTGCCATTCTTTTTCTTGGGCACAGTTCCGAAAAAAATAATCTAGTTCTACTTCTTCAACTGATGTTTCTTGAGGATGTCCTGTTAACTGGAGAAGTTTTTGAGCCGTCAAAGGTTCTTGCGCTTGATTAGACCACAAAAAAGCTTCAAAAGGATACTCTGATTCACTTATCATTAACAAACCATCGGAGGCTTGTTTAAGTTTTTCCGTAATCTTGTTAGTCATAAAATTTATTTATGGTTATGAGCATTGATTTTTGAGTTTGCCAATCAGAGAATTAAATTAAGATTAATTTGGGTAGGTCAACCTTGAGGAAGATTTACATAATTATATCCTCTGTCTTTCAATCCTTGAATAAATTGGTTGCGGATGTATGTAGTATCAAAAGTCCCAAGCCCATCAAAATAAACATCAGTTAGGTGAGCAGGGTCTAAAGCTATTTCACCTTTATATACTGCAACATCGTTGGAATCATCCCAACCCCAAGGGGTATTAGCAGAATTTGCACTGCAAGTAGGTTTACCAGCACCACAACCACCACTCGAATCTCTACAAGCAGTTCAAGAGCCACAAGAAAAAGTTTTTTTAAACTCATTTAGTCTCACCTTTGCTCATAAACAAGATTCACCATAAAAGCCAATATTTAAGAATTGGTAATACTTAGATTATTGGGTAGGATTGAAGTACATCATCCTCAAAGCTGAAAGCTATGTTAGGAGAGGGACAAGAAGAAAAACTGTATTCCATAATAGTGGGAAGCGCTGTATAAAAATAAGTTAAGGCTCTTGAGGCTGACTGAATAATTTTGGTATTTACATTCAGAATACTTTACTCTGCTCCATCTACTATCAAGGCTTGTAATTCTGTCGCTAATAATTTGACATTAGGTTCATAAAGCATAAGACCGTGGTTTCCAGATATCGAAATCACCTTGACAGGCTTTTGAGTATAGAATTGCCATCCCCAATCAGGCAGATCGTAATCAGAAAAAGCTTGGAGTTCTTGCAAAACAATCTCCTGAACTTCTTGAGCGCGGAATAAAACAATGGGGGCAGAAATTAAATGAGTAGGACGATAATTTGCGTAATTGAGTGTTAGCACTTTCATCACTTTTAGATTGGTTTTGAGTAAGGAGATAGTTGAATTTTCCGGGAAAATATTATATCGGTACAAATATTCTGCGGTCAGATTCCACCTCGCTTGATCATCACTTTGAGCGGCTAAATCGGAGTATTCTAAACCTAAAGAGACTCCCTTTAAAGCTTCAATTCGTTGAATCGATTGCCAAATCCAATCAATATCTGTTCTATCAGTAAAATACTCAGGTTGAGAAACTAGTCCAGCGTCCAAAATAGCTAGTAAACTCACCGCTTTACCTTGTTGTTCGAGTTGGGAAGCCATTTCAAAAGCGACGGCACAACCTGAAGAGTATCCCACTAATATGTATGGACTTTTGGTTTGCTGTTGACGTAATAGATTAATCAGTTGACTTGCATGAGTTGCTACTGAGTCAGGAAGTGCGCTAGAACCATCTCGTCCTGGCGTTTCAAGTCCATAAGCTGGCCGTTCAGTTCCTAAATTGATTGCCAAATCTCGAAAATAGAAGCTGTGTCCGTTTGCGCCAGGAAGAAAAAATAGAGGGGTTGCATCTCCTTGAGATTGGAGTGAAAGTAAATTGGAATTTGACTGTTTAACCTCAGTATTACAAAGTTGTTCTGCTAGTTGAGCAATAGTAGGATTCTTAAATAAACTACTTAAAGAAAGTTGTTGTTCAAAGACTTGTTGAATATTATTGAGCAGTTTAATCGCTAATAAAGAATGACCGCCCAAGTCGAAAAAATTATCATGAATTCCAATATCTTGATGTTCGAGTACAGCAGACCAAATTTGCACCAACTGTTTTTCAATTTCGTTTCGTGGAAGTTCATATAAACCCTCAGTTATACCATTTGGAACAGGTAAAGATTTCCGGTCAATTTTGCCATTGGGAGTTAAAGGCAACTCATCCAACACGATGATCTGAGCAGGTATCATATAATCGGGCAAACGGGATTTTAGATGATTCTTTAATTGGGTAGAAAAATCATTGTTTATTCCCGTTACATAAGCAATTAAACTTTGGTTACTTTCAGTTTTGTATAAGGTAACAATTGCTTCTTTAACTGATGGATGTTGCAATACAATCGATTCAATTTCACCGAGTTCAATCCGAAAACCCCGTAGCTTAATTTGATCGTCAATGCGGCCTAAATACTCAAGGTTTCCATCAAACCCCCATCTTGCTAAGTCGCCAGTTTTGTAAATTCGCTCAATTTTACCGAATAACTCAACTTTGATAAATTTCTCGGCGGTTAAATCGGGACGGTTGAGATAACCTCGCGCTAAACCTACTCCAGCAATACACAATTCTCCAGGGATGCCAGGGGGTAATGGTTGATTGTGAGCATCTAATATATAGATGCGGATATTAGATATTGGTTGACCAATAGGTGGTTTTTTGCAATTAGGATGACAAAGTGCGATACTAGCACAAACTGTAGATTCTGTTGGCCCGTAGCCATTGAAGAAACTTCGTCCTATTGCCCATTTTGCTATTAATTCTGTTGGACAAGTTTCACCAGCAACGACTATAGTTTTGCAATCGGG
>JBGTMK010000987.1:0-11927 GCA_041743605.1 Nostoc sp. | reverse complement strand
CCACCGCTCAAGAATGAACATCCAGGAGCAGCCGTCATCGCGCACATGCTGGGCGATGATTTGCTCGACGAATCGGAGGATTTGGATGATTTAGAAGATGATGATTAAGATGATGATGACTTTGAGGAAGAAGACTTTGATGATGATGACCTGGATGAGGAAAGACCTTTAGTCACAAAAAGAAGACCAGGTGAAGCATCAGTTCAAGTTTTACCTCTGTCGATAGCCAATTTGCCAAAAACTTGCTATTTGGTAATTGACCGTTCTTCGGAATTAATTACCCGTCCTCTCAAGGACTTTGGTGATTTGGGGCAAATTCCCAGCCTGGAAACCCAGCAAAGAACTCTACCAGTGTTTGATAACCATCGCGTCGCCAAGCGTTTTTCTACGAAGCGCGATCGCGTGATTAAAGTTCCCGATAGTAAAATGCTTCATAAGGCTCGTACTCATTTGGAAGCCAAGGGCATTACGCGACTGTTGATTGATGGTCAGGTCTATTCCTTGTCTATGCTTTAAGATTGGGCATGGGGCATGGGGCATGGTTTATTTCCCTTGTCTCCCTAATTTCCCCCACTCCCCACTCCCCTCAACTGTAGACAGCCCTTGCAAAACGCTCTGCTAAGTAGATAATGTCTTGTCTACGAGCAATTTGGTTCATCCATTGTTTAGGAATATTTTCTACTCCGTAGTAAATTCCCGCCAACCCACCGGTGACGGCGGCGGTAGTATCTGTATCTCCACCTAAGTTGACTGCTTTCAGTACCGCCTCAGAATAAGACGAGCTATTTAATAAACACCATAGGGATGACTCTAAGGTATCAATCACATAGCCACCAGAATTAATCTCTTCTACTGGTATCTTGGCAATCTCACCACTGAAAACTCTGCCAAAATGCGGCTTCTCTAATAAAAATTCCCGCACAGAATAAATTGTTTGGATGTCTTGCAATCCTTGTAAATATGCTGTTTGCGGGTCAGCCCCTTCTAAAAGTGCCACTGCAATACTAATATAAATGCCACAGGCCATTTGCGATCGCGCATGAGCATGAGTAATCGCTGAAACATCATGCACCCGCGCCAGTAATTCAGCTAAAGTGAAGCTTCTGTGACAATAAGCCATCGGCAAGATTCTCATTAAAGAACCATTGCCATTACTATTTTCAACTTTACCACCCGCCTGATGGGGAACCACTCCCTGCTTCAGGCGCATAATTGCTGTGTGGGTAGTTTGACCAATATCAAAGACATCGCCACGAGGAGTCCAGTAAGCCTCCTTGTACCAGCGCCAGAAGGAATTGGCTATAGCATCCAACGAATACCCTCTACAAAGGCATTCTGCCAAGCAAAAGCTTAAGGAACTGTCATCTGACCAAGTTCCTGGTGGTTGATTCCATGTGCCATAACCAAGCATTGTTGTCACTGGAGATTTTACTCGTTCAGCACGGCTAGTAAACTCCACCGGCACACCCAACGCATCACCGACACATAAACCCATCAAACCAGACAACGTTTTTGCAGCGGTTAGCATTATTCAATCTCCACAAGAATTGCTCAAAATTAACTTTATAGATTCCCTCTATAGCTTGTTGCAACAGATGCTACAGCCTACTTTTTCACAGATTATGAAAAGCTTGGCAAAAAAATGTTAATCGGATATTTTATTTGCCATGTCCCAACTTAGTTTTAGTTCCAAATATTGTGACAGTTTGAAAAGCGTCTATCTGGAGATAAAGAAGCAGGATGAAAACACATTTAAATGTAATTATAACAACTTATTTATAAATTTCAGGATTAGTTGCCCTGTAAGCGTTATGCATCAATAACAACAGTCATTTAAGAAAAATTGAGAATCTTTTGGAACATTCTCGCATGATTTTCGACCTTGAATATATAAGTAAAAAATACAAATTTTGGTGAAAATTATGAAACGCTTACTCAAGTCTTTCTTGACAATTTCTGCATTGTCTTCCTTAATAGTTGCTCCTCTTGTTCTATCAGCTGGCCAAGCTTCTGCTCAAATCAAAAAGGGTACTGATGCTAGTTATGTTGGTGCTGGTGTTGCAGCTGGCGTTACCAGTGGCGGACAAGGTATCAACGATGATGCCACATTTGGTGGTAATGTCACAGGTCGCTTGAAATTAGGAACTACCCCCTTTTCTGCACGCGGTAATGTCCTCTGGAGTGATCAGACGAGTGCCATTATTCCAGAACTTTCTGTGGATGTACCCATTGCGAATAGAACTAACGCCTATTTCACTGGTGGTTATTCTTTTGTAGAGAAAGATGGTTCAGCAACTCCTATAGGTAACAAAGATTCAGTAGTGGTAGGTGCTGGTGTTGAATCGGAAGTTGCTAACAATTTCCTCGTCTACACTAATGCCAAAGTCGGAATTGGTGCTTACCAAAATAGCGATGCTTCTGCTGTTAGCATTAATGGTGGTATTGGCTATCGCTTCAAATAAAAGATTATTGAGTCCTCAGTCAGTTTATACTTTATTTAAGTACTCAGGACTCAGCACTCAAAACTCACTACTCCAAAAAGCTGGTTTTGTTAAGTGTTACATTACTGACAAAGCCAGCTTTTGCCGTGGTAAAATTAGAATATTCCTCATTATTCCGGCCGGATTACCGGGGATCAAGTAGCCGAAGGGTGCTGATTCGGCGTCTACATAATGCTTTATTAAGAATCCTATACAAGTCTAATGGTTAAATCTGCTCCTTCCCCCATCGCTAGCCGTAAGCCTTCCAAAGTAGAAGGAATCAAGGAAAATAGTAATTTTTTGCGTGAACCTGTAGCAACTGAGATCCTTCAAGATACTACCCATTTTACCGAAAATGCGGTGCAGCTTTTGAAGTTTCATGGTTCTTACCAGCAGGATAACCGCGACAACCGCACCAAGGGACAGGAAAAAGATTACCAGTTTATGCTGCGGACAAAAAATCCGGGTGGTTTAGTACCGCCAGAGCTATATCTGGCTTTAGATAAAATAGCTGATGAGTATGGCAACCATACGTTACGAGCCACTACCCGTCAAGGTTTCCAACTGCATGGAATTTTAAAGAAGAATCTAAAGTCAGCAATTGCCACCATTGTCAACAACCTAGGTTCGACTTTAGGAGCTTGCGGCGACATCAACCGCAATGTGATGGCACCACCAGCCCCCTTTAAGAATCGCCCAGAGTATCAGTATGCTTGGGAGTATGCCCAGAATATTGCCGACTTGCTGTCACCACAAACGGGCGCTTATTACGAAATTTGGTTAGATGGGGAAAAAGCAATTAGTGCTGAAGAAGACCCAGAGGTGAAGTCCGCGCGACAGCGCAATGGGAATGGCACAATTATCCATGACAACGAAGAACCGATTTATGGCACGTACTATATGCCCCGCAAGTTTAAAATTTGCGTAACGGTGCCAGGAGATAATTCGGTTGATTTGTATTCCCAAGACCTGACGTTGGTAGTGATTACCAATAAAAAGAAACAGTTAGAAGGATTTAATATTTTTGCTGGTGGTGGCTTAGGTAGAACCCACGGTAAAGAAGAAACTTTCGCTAGGTTAGCAGACCCCATCGGTTATGTGGCGAAGGATGACGTTTACGACATCGTGAAAGCGATTGTTGCTACCCAAAGAGATTATGGCGATCGCACTGACCGTCGTCATGCCAGACTAAAATATCTAATCAACGATTGGGGTGTAGAGAAATTCCGTACCCAAGTTGAAGAATATTTCGGTAAACCACTCGAAGCCTTCAAATCACTGCCAGAGTTTAAATTTTACGACTTCCTCGGCTGGAATGAACAAGGTGATGGCAAGTTATTCTTAGGAATTTCCATTGACAATGGTCGAATCAAGGATGAAGGTTCGTTTCAACTGAAAACTGCCTTGCGGGAAATTGTCGAACAGTTCAACTTACCCATCCGCCTCACATCCAACCACAACCTGATTTTTTACGATATTGAACCAGATAGCAAGCAAGCTATTCAAGACATTCTTAGCCGTTACGGTGTCGGAGACGAACCCAATAAAATCGAACCTTTGGTGCGGTATGCAATGGCTTGTCCGGCTTTGCCTACTTGCGGCTTGGCAATCACGGAATCAGAACGGGCAATACCAGGTATTTTGGAGCAGATTCGCGCTCTATTAGATAAATTAGGTTTACAAAAAGACCATTTTGTGGTAAGGATGACAGGATGCCCCAATGGGTGCGCTCGTCCATACTTGGCTGAATTGGGCTTTGTGGGTAGCGCTCCAGAATCTTACCAAGTATGGTTAGGGGGTTCGCCAAATCAAACTCGACTGGCGCAACCTTATATAGAAAAGCTGCACCATAATGATCTAGACAGCTTCCTAGAACCGATTTTTGTTTACTTTAAGAAATCTCGAAAATCTAAGGAAAGCTTCGGTGATTTTTGCGATCGCGTTGGTTTTGATGCTATCCGCGAATTTGCTAGCACTTACGAACCCCAAACAGCTAATGGTGCAAACAAATCGCGCCACCGCGTAAATTTGAAAGAAGAGGTTTATAGCAAGCTCAAGGAAGTAGCGGAAAGCCAAGGTAAGCCGATGACTCAGTTGGTTACTGAAGCGCTAGAAGCTTACTTCCAGAATCTTTCGTAAGCCGAGTAAGTAATTAAACAATAAATGGACACAGATGGACTTATCTGTGTCCATCTTTGATTTGATATTCTTGAAATTCCAAAATCCCATGTCTCAACTGCAAAGAATTGCGATCGCACCTTCCCAACTCCAACAAGGGCAAATTTTGCTCACAAAAGAACAACAACATTATTTGGCCCGTGTGCTGCGTTTGCGTGAAGGCGATCGCTTTATCGCAATGGATGGTAAAGGAAAATCTTGGTTAGCGCAGCTAGCAGGAGAAGAAGCACAGGTTTTAGAACCACTTTTAGTGGAAACAGAATTACCTATATCAATTACGCTGATGGTGGCGTTGCCTAAAGGCAATGGATTTGATGAAGTGGTGCGGTGTAGTACAGAGTTGGGAGTAGCTTGTATTGCACCAATATTGAGCGATCGCACTTTACTTCATCCTAGTCCTCAAAAGCTCGAACGTTGGCGGCGCATCGCTGCGGAAGCCGCCGAGCAATCAGAGCGCTCTTTTGTGCCGATAATTTTAGAACCTGTTGCTTTTAACACGGGTTTGTCATTAGTCATTGGTCATTCATCATTTGCAACCAGTCAACAATATATCTGTGTAGCGCGTGGCGAGTTTCCCCACTTAAAAGATTGCTTACAGCACAAAGGACAAATGACAAATGACATCGGACAAGAAAAAATTGTCATTGCTACCGGGCCAGAGGGAGGATGGACAACACCAGAAATTGAGAATGCGATCGCATCTGGATTTCAACCTGTTTCTCTTGGTCGCCGCATTCTGAGAGCAGTTACGGCCCCAGTAGTAGCATTATCCTTGATTACCGCAGCTTGTGAAGTATAAATGATGTATAAGCTCACGCAAAAAGAATTTTGCATGAGACATCACTCCACTGTCTATTTAAAGTGATGATTGAGCAAGTTGCGATCGCCTTTGAGCATAAAGATTATCAAACAGCTGCTAAATTACTCAAACAGCTGTTAGTAGAATCGCCAGAACATCCTTGGGTACAATTTTATCTCGGTCGGCTGCATGAAGTATCTGAAAAACACCAAGATGCAGAAAAAATTTATCGGCAACTGCTGCGAGATACAAGGAATGCCAAAATAGTAACTCTCGCACGCGAAGGTTTACGACGACTACAAGAAATGGAGCTTGAAGAAAGACAAAGAGCTATTTCCCAAGCCAAATCTGAACCGAATAATACCGAACTTGGCGTACTAGTTTTAGAGCCACTCAGTAACGAGATGAAAGCAGAAGCATCTCGGAAATTCGCCCAGATTATGCAACTAGACCCCTACACTGCACGGCTATTATTACCAAGTCGTGGCTGGAGGTTGTACCGCACTGGACAAGTGGGAGAACTAAAATTTTACGGCAAACAGTTACAGCTTGCTGGTATTCCTTGCTTTTGGGCAACGATAACTCAAATTCAACAAATTCAAGTTTATCAAGTCAAATATTTCCAAGAATCTACCCCACAACCTACTGTTGTTTGCCGTAATCAGACAAATCAAGCAGGTTCTCTCACCTTTGACTGGTCAGAAGTCACAGCAAAAGTAGTAGGACTGTTGCCCATTTTCGAGGAAGTGGTAGATCGAGATGTGCGCGGTAAACTAGAACGGAAAACTCAAACACAAGACTATGCCCAGTTTTGTGATTTACACCTACCTGGTAGACGTTGCATTCTCCGACTTTATGATCACGGCTATGAATTTCAGCAAGGTTTAGAAATCATTCCTCAAGCTAGCCAAAATACAATCAGAATTAATTGGAATAGTTTATCAAGTTGGATTAACCAGCAACTACCTCAAGTCAAAATCTGGTCAGATTTCACGTCTTTTGCAGATACAACATTAGATCAAACGGAAATGCTGGGTCATATCAAGTCTCACATTCATTTGTTGCGTAGAGAACAGACTAATTGGGACTCAGCCTTTCATTTATATAGTGGACTAGTGTTTGTTAAATAATTTGTAGATCAATAGAAATGACGCGCTTTATACATGACAAATTTGCCAAAGACTATCTGGAAGAATTACTAAAAGATTATGGAGAAGTCAATTCATCAGAAACCTCACTGAATTGAAAATAGCTATAACTTGTCGAGTTTATACCGTTTTTTTAACTTCTAAGTTGCACAGGCATAGCTAAATAGGTCATTTTCAAACCACCCAATGGCGTAAAAATCACTGGAGTTAGGCTTTGATTTAAATGCATTTGAATTTCGGAAGATGGTAACTCTTTCAAGCCTTCCATCAAATATTTAATGTTAAAGGCAATCTCAATATTTTCCCCAGAAATCTGTGCAGGCATTGACTCTCTACCACTTCCCACATCTTGAGCTTCACAAGATAAAGTAATTTCTTGAGCTTCGCTATCAATACTAACCTTGACAATATTATTTTTCTGATCGGCTAGCACAGCAATCCGTTCCAAAGTGCTGACGAATTGTCGCCGTTCAATTGTCACTTGTCGCTCAAATTGGCGCGGAATCAATTGTCGATAGGCAGGATATTGCCCTTCTAATGTGCGGCTAGTCAAGCGTTGATTTTGCCATGCAAACACAACTTGACCTTGATCGAAATATAAAGCTACGGGTTCATCTGATGAGGCGCTATGAGCTAACATCCTTTGGAGCTCGCGTAATGCTCTAGCGGGTACTGTCACTTCTAGTTGAGTAGTTCCGCCTAGAGGGCGCTCGTTGCTAGTTTCTACTACTGATAGGCGGTGTCCGTCAGTAGCCGCAAATTCTAGGGTATCTTGTTTAACTGTTAAATGTACTCCTGTAAGTACTTGCTTGGTTTCATCACCACTGGTAGCAAATAATGAACCGCGTAATCCCTCAACTAATGCAGCAGTGGTGAGATGGATTACTTCGGTATTTTCAATTATAGGTAGTTCAGGAAATTCTTCAGGCCCCATTGCTCGGACTTGGTAATGTCCACTCTTTGGTGTGAGTGTGACTATTAAACCTTCTCCACCGGGTGTTGCACCTGTGAGGGCTGATTCATCGTCTAAAGTGATTTCGCCTTCTGGAAGACGAGAGGTGATATCTACAAGTAACTTAGCAGGAAGTGCGATCGCACCACTTTGCCATACCTCTGCGTTAAAGCTGGTGCGGATTCCCAAACTCAGATCGAAGGCTGTTAAGCTTACTTGGTTAGTTTGGGCATCCGCTTGTAACAGCACATTGGCAAGTACCGGATGAGTTGGCCGTGAAGGTACTGCACGACTAACGAGTGAGAGATTTGTACTGAGATCGCTTTGGGAGCAAACTAATTTCATAAGTCAGATGCAGCTTGTGAAAGATATCCTAACATCCTTATGTTTATAGGCGATCGCTTCTACGCTTCAAACTGTAATAATTGAAACACCTGCAACACATATTTTTCCATATATTAAGAAACGTTTAAGCAAGTTTACCTTGTGGAAAACTTGTGGAAAAACCATTGTATTTTTCCACAAGGTAATTATACTTAATTAAGTTTTGTCAGCAAAATATCAAGTTTTTCAGAGATTTATCCATAAAAAGTAAGATTTTTTCGACAATTTAAGTCAAATTTAATCAAATTTTATACGTTACTTAATATTCTTGACTAATTATTCAGCCGTCAAGGCTAATGTTCACAGTGCTGGTTGTGGAAAACTTAAAATAAATCTTCACGATGGTTTTTGGGAACGGCTAGTCATATTGATGCGATCGCTCAGTTGACGGATTGTTTGTGCTAAAGTGCGATCGCTCTCCTGGAGTTGATTAATTTTATCGCAACTATAAATTACTGTTGTATGGTCTTTACCACCAAACTCCTCCCCAATTCTCGGCAAACTCAAAGCCGTGTGTTGGCGCATGAGATACATTCCTAATTGACGCGCCCAGCTAATCTCTCTCCGTCGTGAGTTACTTTTGAGATCGTCTATTGAAACATCGAAATTATCCGCCACAACCTTTAAAATAGCTTCTGGGGTAGCTGCCATTTTTTCATTAGGCGGTTCTAAAACTGGTGTGATATTTTCCACCGTCATCGGTAAACCCCAAATAGAAATATAAGCCACCGCCCGAATCAAAGCTCCTTCTAACTCTCTAATATTAGAAGTATAGTTAGAAGCAATATACTCAATTACGTCGCGGGGAAGACGAATATTTTCATCCTCAGCTTTTTTCTGCAAAATTGCCATTCTCGTTTCTAAATCCGGCTTTTGGATATCTGCAATTAACCCCATAGAAAATCGAGAACAAAGACGTTCTTGCAAACTAGGAATCTGGTTAGGAGGACGGTCAGAAGCAATGACAACTTGTTTACCAGATTCATGTAAAGTATTAAAAGTATAAAAAAATTCTTCTTGAGTGTATTCTTTCCCTTCCAGAAACTGAATATCATCAACTAATAAAACATCAGCGGCTCGGTAATGTTCTCGAAAACTTTGCATACTATCCTTACGGATTGCTGTAATTAAATCATTCGTAAACTGCTCAGTAGAAACATAAAATATTTTACAATCAGGAGAAATTTTCCAGCGATAATGACCAATAGCTTGCATTAGATGAGTTTTTCCTAAACCTACACCACCACATAAAAATAAAGGATTAAACTCTTTACCTGGAGATTCTGCAACTGCCAAAGAAGCAGCATGAGCCATCCGATTGTTGGCACCAACTACAAATCGTGAAAAGACATATTTATAATTTAATTCAGTAGTTTTTTTATTATGATTAGGAACAGCTTCAGAAACACTGCTAGGATTTAGTGATTCCGAAGAAACCTCTCGTTCACTAACATGAGAAACTTCATCACCTTGAGCAACAGTAATGTAAATTCCCACGGGATGACCGAGAATATCTTGTACGACATGAGCAATAGTATTGATGTAATACTTCTGTAACCAATTACGAGCAAATGGGTTAGGAGTGCGGATAACCAAGCAATTATTTTCTAATCGCTCCGCACTAGCAGTTTTGATCCAAGTTTCAAAGGTAGGCCGGGATAGTTCAAGCTGTAGGCGCTCTAGTACCTGACTCCACAGACTTTCTATAGGAATTTTGGGAATTTCCATTATCCACCACCTTTGCTGCTAATTGTCACAATAGAAGAGAAAGCACAAATTTAGCATTCAGACACGCTAGACCTAAAATAAGCTTTTAAGTTGTAATCATTTTGGGACATACCCAGTAGGCAACATCCTAACACCCACCGACTGATACGGAGAAGCAACGACACATGAAGACAAAAAACCATCACTCAGCGCCCAAAAACATTGATAATAGGCGTTTGCCCTACAGATTGCGGATGCTCTTATATGGGGTAACAGTGGTGTTCCTAGGGAGCTGCTCTCTTCTACCGGCTAAAACCTTTGAGACTCGACAGAACCAGACTCAAGCCCAAAATACAGCAGAACCTAATCCGGTAATTGTCCCCCCGCCAATTTTCTCTTCGTCTGGAGATCCTAATTTTGTGGTGAAAGTAGTGCAAAATGTGGGGTCTGCGGTAGTTCGGATTGATTCTTCCCGAACAATCACTTCTCGCCCTCGCGTACCAGACGAGTTTAACGATCCATTTTTCCGGCGGTTTTTTGGAGATGCAGCGCCACAGCCTAGACAACGGGTAGAGCGGGGTAGCGGCTCTGGATTTATCATTAGTTCTTCAGGTCAAATTTTGACCAATTCCCATGTGGTAGATGGTGCTGATAGAGTGACTGTTACACTCAAAGATGGCCGGACTTTTGACGGTAAAGTAATGGGTGAAGATGCGGTAACGGATGTAGCTGTGATCGAAATTGATGCTAATAATCTGCCAACCCTAGCTGTAGGTAATTCCGATACCTTACAACCAGGAGAGGCTGTAATTGCCATAGGTAATCCATTAGGCTTAAATAATACCGTCACTTCAGGGATTATTAGTGCTACAGGTCGTTCTGGTAGCGATATCGGTGCTAGTGACAAGCGGGTTGATTACATTCAAACCGATGCAGCAATTAACCCTGGTAATTCTGGTGGCCCATTGCTAAATATTCGTGGCCAGGTAATTGGGATGAACACAGCCATTATTCGAGGCGCTCAAGGTTTAGGATTTGCTATCCCCATTAACACTGTGCAAAGAATTTCCCAGCAATTAATTGCTACAGGCAAAGTGGATCATCCTTATTTGGGTGTTCAGATGGTGACACTGACACCAGACATTAAAGAAAGAATAAAAAATAGAGCAGGCGATCGCTTAAATCTTACAGCAGATGAGGGCGTTTTGCTGGTTGAGATTGTGCCGCGATCGCCTGCATCTGTAGCTGGACTCCGAGTAGGTGATGTGATTAAAAGCATTAATAACCAGCCTGTTACTAAAATTGACCAAGTACAAAAGCTGGTAGAAAATAGCAAAATCGGTACTACCTTACCAATAGAAGTGGAACGCAATGGGCAAATTGTTCAAATAGGAGTTCAACCTGCTCCTTTGCCAGCAATGCGTGAAGGATGATGTTTGTCATTGGTCATTTGTCATTTGTCATTGGTCATTTTCCCAATGCCCCATACTTCGACTACGCTCAGTACAAGTTCCCCATTCCCCATTCCTTAATGGAGTTTTATCATGAGTGAGTTAGTACCAATAATTCAATTAGGCAATCCAACATTGCGCGAAAAAGCTGCTTGGGTTGAGAGTATTCAAGATGAACATATCCAACAATTAATTGAAGACTTAATTGCCACTGTTGCCAAGGCTAACGGCGTGGGAATTGCTGCGCCTCAAGTCGCACAATCCTATCGTTTATTTATTGTGGCTTCCCGTCCTAATGCTAGGTATCCCAATGCCCCGGAAATGGAACCTACGGCAATGATTAATCCCAAAATCATTGCTCATTCAACTGAAGTTGTCAAAGATTGGGAAGGTTGTTTAAGTGTTCCAGGAATTAGAGGGCTAGTTCCTCGATATAAATCTATTGAAGTGGAATATACTGACTCTCAAGGCAACTTGCAAAAGCAAGAATTAACCGATTTTATCGCTCGGATTTTTCAACACGAGTATGATCATCTCGACGGTATAGTATTTGTAGATCGTCTAGAAAACACTCTCGATATGATTACTGAGCAGGAATATCAACAACGAATAGTTAACAAATAAAATACCCAACAAATTTTACGAAGTTGGGTATCTGCGGGTTGCAATTCTCACAAATTAAATTAGGATTGCTATAGTTTAATTAATTTAAAAAGCGCTGCGATCGCCTTAAGTCTGTGATTCGCAAACTCGCTCATGCCGCCACAGTTGATATAGTCGCATTGCTGGCATAGTCATATATAAAACATCCCCGGCACTAAGGTTAGT
>JBGTMK010000986.1:0-1631 GCA_041743605.1 Nostoc sp. | reverse complement strand
CGTTTTTACATCGACTTCCTACCCTACGAGATGGCTGTGCGTTGCGAATTTTTTCAATCTCAATAATCGCTTGATTTGAAAGGCTTTGCTTTACGCACCATTGGTTGAATTCTTCTTGTGTCATCATGGTTGCACCCCATCATTACACAACACAAACATTCTTTGGCTTGACAGACTCTAGTATCTTTTATATATCTATAGTGATGTAAATATGATGTAAATTATCTAAATTTAACCTTACTCTTAAACTCATAGAGCATTTAGTTTATACATACTGGTAGCATTTAGAGTGAGCAAAAGAATTAACGTTACGTTGCCGGATAGTGTCTTAGAAGATTTAGAAGTATGGGCTGCGTCTCAAGGTCGTCCTACAGCTAACCTTGCTGCTTTTTTGATTGAAATGTCGATTAAATTGGCCAAAAATAGTGGTGAATTTCCCAATAATTCTTCAGTTATAACTAGTAAGCCTCAGTCATAAATTAGACAATTAATTTTTGTTAAAGTTGCCCCATTATTTGGTTGATAATCTATTCTTAACCTTCATACTTAAAGCATTACTTATTTGACGATTGTCGTTGAAGTAGGCACTACGTAAAATTGTTCGACTCTAATTGCTGAAAGTCTTGATATATCTTGTTTTTATGCCAAACTATTATTAAGCATGAAAAGCTACATAAGTATTACTTAACCAAGAAAGAATATCTGCACTTACGGCACGGTTTATGCTTCCATTCTGCGTAATAGGACAAGTTATGCTTCCGTTAGTTTGGACTTGCTGACAATTAATTAACGCAACAATAAGGTTTCAGACCCTAAAATCCTCGTTTATGCTTCCAGACCCTGACAACTTTTGGGTCTGGTTACATTGGTGTAGTTAGGTTTTTCACAATGACGCACCCTACTAAACTATAAAAATTGGATAATTTATTTTTTGGTTCTCCTAAACTTGCTGACACTCTTGGGGCAAGTCGTTGAAGGACTTCAGATGCAGCACAGCAATTCTCATTTTGAAATAAATAGAGTATTAACCCCATTTTGAAATTCAAAATATAGTACAAAATAACTAATTTTTTAGAGAAAGGAGATAGCTAAAAAAATAATTGCCCCATCAACTAAGTATAAATACTCAATGTCTGGAGGGGATTGCCTGACAACTAAGGGTAAACTCAGGAAAATAATTCTATGAATGAGAATATAGAACTCAATCGAAATAACAAATTATTAATAGTTGTCGAGCTTTGGTAAAATTGGTGAATTGAAAATTATTAATTAGTCAAACGACTCCAAGATGGTTCAAAAGGCAGCGACCATAGAAATTCCTGAATTAATAAAATTTTTACGGTCATCATTACATGACTTACCTGATGAAAGGAAACCCGGAAATAATACTAAATATCAGGTAGAAGATGCAGTGATGGCTGCGTTTATTTCCGGCGGCGATCGCCAATGTGAACAGTGCTAGGCATAATGGAAGATTATGTCGCTGTCCAGCGCGGCAGCGGGGGTCTTTTATATCTACAAAAGCTTTTATAATTTCGATTTCAGACACAGTACTAGACGCAATATCGTAGGATTTGCGCTGCATCTTACCATATTGTCTCTACATTTAGAATGAAATAGCCCTGGGATAG
>JBGTMK010000985.1:0-1745 GCA_041743605.1 Nostoc sp. | reverse complement strand
GAACAAAAAACGGCACATATAAACAATAATTCTTGTTTAGAATAGCCAAAAGTAACTGCGTAGTTAACTGAGTTATCACAAAATGAGTTTTTAGGAATAATCGTGCAGATTAAAGCTCTTGAGTCACTTTGCCTAGCAACTCGCCGTAAGATTAATCTGTAATCATCACAATCAAGTTGTGTATTATTAAAATTTTTCTTTTTAGCAGCAAGTCTACTACGTCCTTGAGAAATATTAATATAATACTGTGGGAAAGAGAAGTCATGTTTGAAGTGATGGATCATACCTCCTTCATAAAGAGGTACATTTTGAGAGTTAGATGATGTTTCAAATAAATCTTTAGCTGCTGTTTTATCAAATTCAGTTGTAAGCTTTAAATTCCATTTTCCTTTTATTTCGCTACCCAAAAATGGGAATGATGCTATCTTGCTTGCAATGCTAATATCTATTTCTTGCTTAAACTCAGTCAATGAAAAAGAGTCTGGCGATAAAGCTTTCACAATTGTGACTGGTATTTCTAACTGCTCATTTGTATTACTAAAAAAAACATCCAGTTTTTTTGATTGAACAGCTTCTCTTGGGTCAATTCTAAAAGCTCCATAAAATGAATTAGTTAATCCACCCTTTTCAAAATATAATAGACAGAATTTAAAGCGATGGTCTACACCTTCAAAAATAAATCTTTCATTTGATAAACCAAATAAATTATAAATTTTCGTTTGACAAAATAGCATTTCTCTCAACTGTTTATTACCTGCATCGCTGTATATACTGGTAGGCAGTAAAATGCCACATTGCCCTCCAAAGCGTAATAAATTAAAACATTGTTCAAGAAATACTTTTGATAAATTATTTTTACTAGGAACAGTTTTATCGTTAATTATAGAAGTTTGATTTTTGTATTGTTCTGCCTTTTTAAAGTAAGCATTTTGGAAAGGGAAGTGACTGCAATATCTAAGCCATGCTGATTGTATTTCAGCATCTTGTAAGAGATTATCTCTTTTCTCAATGAACTCAAATATATTCATCATTTTTTTTGTTGTAACATCGCTATATTCATTGAAAAATTCTTTTTCATTAGTCTGAAAAACTTCCCAAGGCGGATTAGTAATAATCGCATCAAAACCGCCGCGTTCTAAAACCTCGTTAAAATGATAACCCCAGTGAAACGGCTTCAAAGCTGCAATATCCTCAACCTTCAAAACCCGCTTCTGTGATTTTCCAGTTAACTGAACCTCTTCATATTTGATACCCAAACGCTTACTAAACTCATCCAACAGCAAAAGATTTAACTTTTCTTGCGATTTTTTGTTGAGTTGTTCAATATTTTTGCGGAGGTGTTTCAATCGAGTATCTTGAGGTGTATCTGTATCGGGTAATGCTTTAGGTAAAAAAGCGTGCTTCTTGTATAAATCAACAGATTTATTCTTGTCTTCTAAAATTTTCTTATAATTATCTGCGGCTAAAGACTGTAATAGATTTCCTTGTAGAGAATTTCCCACCGCATCAAAAGCAGTATCATCAACTTTAATTAAACCAATCAGCGAATTACCCGCCATAATATTAAAATCAATATTCGGCAAAGGCTCTAACTCTTCCACATCATTAGCAGAAGAAACCAACGCTAAGAAAAGACGTAGTTTAGCAATTTCTGTTGCTTCCTCCATGATATCTATACCATAGAGGTTATCAGAAACAATCCGCTTTTTGATAAAATAAGGTAATGATGGATGAAAATTTTCTAT
>JBGTMK010000984.1:0-11581 GCA_041743605.1 Nostoc sp. | reverse complement strand
CGTGTTAAACCCCAAGCCTTTCGGGTTACTGTTCGTCCAGAAGAGCGATCGCTTGTAGACTGGGTACGCACCCTCAATGTTTATCCAGAACCAGATGCATATACAGGGCAAAAAGTCAAAGTAGAGGGATTTGTCATTCAGCCACCGGATATAGGAAAAGAATATTTTTTCTTAGCCCGATTTGTCTTAACTTGTTGTGCAGCAGATGCTTACCCTGTAGGATTGCCCGTCAAACTACAAGATAATCAAGAGCGTTACTCCCCTGATACCTGGCTGGAAGTCGAAGGACAAATGGTGACAGAAAATTTGGGAGATAAACGCAAACTTACCATTGCGGCTACCTCTCTCAAGAAGATTCCTCAACCGGAGAATCCTTATAGTTATTAGTCATTTGTCATTTGTTGATGACTAACGACTAATCCCCAATGCCCCTCCAGAGTGCTGAGTCATGAGTGCTGAGTGGGGAATCTCACTTTTTTACTCAGAACTTGGAACTTGGAACTGTTTTGCCCCATGCCCAATAATCAATGACTAAATCTAAAGCATTTATTCAACCACTGGATCGAATAGCGATCGCACTAATGCTACTGCTGAGTGTGCTGATTGGGTTACTCATATTGCAAGGTGATGTGGTGACTGCTCGTGTTCGGGACTTTACCTGGCAAAATCAGCAAATTGGGGCAGAAGATAACTCCTTCACCCTCACTTTCAGCCGCCCAATGGAAGTCAAAAGCGTAGAGGAGAATTTGAAAATTGAGCCACCCCTAGCAGGTAAATTCAGTTGGGCAGGGCGGCGGATGGTTTATACACTGGTGACACCAGCCCCCTACGGCACGAATTATAAAGTGGAGTTACAGGGAGCTAAAGATAAGTTTGCCGAGCAAGAAGGTAAAAATCGGGTGATACAGGCCTTTACAGGTAGCTTCCGCACACGCGATCGCGTCATCCTTTACATCGGAACTAATCAAGAAGAACAAGGAAGATTAGTTCTTTACAACTTAACTGAAGAGCAGAAAAGGGTACTTACCCCCAAAGATTTGGTAATCATGGACTTTGAATCGTTTCCTGATGGCGAGAAAATTTTATTTTCTGCTCGCACCAGCAACAATCAAGACTTACTTTCAGCCCAACTGTACACAGTGACAACAGGCGTTTCTAGTAAATCTGAACAAGAAGTAGAACCAGCAGGTAGAGTTGACCTGATTTTAGATAGTAAAGATTATCAAAATCTCAAATTTGACTTATCACCTAATGGGGAAACTATTGTCATCCAGCGGGGAAACAAAACTAATCCCGGCGACTTTGGGCTATGGTTTATGCCAGCAACCAGTGACGGTTCAGCAGAAAAACCTACCCCTAAACGTCTAGAAAGCCAACCTGGGGGGGACTTTATGATCACACCAGATAGTCAAGCCGTAGCAGTTGCCCAAGGACAGGGAGCGGCGATTTTACCACTGCAAGGTGATGCTAGTAAACCCCTAGATTTTCTGCCGCAGTTTGGTTTGGTACAGGCTTTCTCCAAAGATGGCTCTCAAGCAGCGATGGTAAAGTTTAATACAGATTACACGCGAGATTTGTTTTTAGTGACAAACCAAGGGGTGCAGAAACAACTATTAAAAACTACAGGCTCAATTCTCAGCTGCCAATTTGACATCGCCTCACCCACCCTCTACTGCTTGCTGACACAGCTAGTATCCAAGGAACAATACATAGAACAGCCTTATGTGGTGGCAATTGATCTGAAAACCGGACAACAAAAACCACTGATAGTACTGCCTCCTGCTCAACGAAATGTGCAAATGAGTTTATCTGCCGACGGTTTGGGCTTGTTATTTGACCAAGTAGTACCGCAGACAAATCCCCCAGCATCATTACCTACAAACACTTTGAAAACTGATGATGGAGATGCGATCGATACCAGTAGCCTGTGGTTAATGCCTCTGTTGCCCATCGCTGATGCTGCGACAGTGGAAATTAGACCAGAACAACTTCCCTTTGCTGGATTTCGTCCCCGATGGCTACCTTGAAGGAGGCAGGAGGCAGGACTAGGAGGGTCTTAAAACTTTGCTCCTGTCACTAGTTAGAAGGTTCGGGCATTTAGAAGAAGGGTTAAAGAAGAATTCAGAAGTCATTCTGACTCCTGACTCCTGAATTCTGTTCGAGAAATCTCTCCTACTCCTGCCTTTGTTAGTAACAATTTTGAACTACGAACTACGAATTATCATGACTTTTTCTTGGTAAAAAGCTAACAAGTTTTCATTTACTGGAGATTTTAAAACCATGAATTGATAATTTGTCCAAGCTTCCCAAAAAATATAGATGGATAGTATTCCTAAGAAAATACGAAGTCCTAAACTCACTGTGGAATCTGGTAGTTTTGGCAATGTGCGAGTACTCATTTGAACGCCTAAAAGACCTCCACATCCCAAAACTATACCTTGAACAAACAGAATATTCCCCTCTAATGTGTGTCCTGTACAGGCAGCTAAAGCAGTGATGACAATTACACCCAAACTAGTTTGAATTGCTACTTTAATGTCTTCTCCTAGTAGCAACATTTGCAGTGGCACCATAATTGTACCGCCACCTAAACCGAATAAACCTGCTAAAATTCCTGCTGCTCCTCCAGTGCCGATTTTAGAAACCAATGGGTTAAATACTGGGGCTGTATCCTCTGTATCTTTAAAGGCTAGTTGTTTACGAAGCTCAATCAGATATATATTAGCGAGTAGGATGATGCCAAATGTAAAAAGTATTATATAAGATGGAATTTTATTGGCGAAATATACACCTATTCCAGTAGTTAGAAAAGCTGGAATTCCTAAGTAAATTACTCGTTTAAAATCAAAGTAGCCCATCCACCAATTCTGCAAACTTCCAGAAATTGAAGTAATCACAATAGCAAGGCTACTAGTAGCGATCGCCTGAACGGGAGTATAACCTAGTGTGACTAAAAGAGGAATTGTGATAATACCGCCACCTATTCCTAAAAGTCCAGCTATGACTCCAGATATTAGACCCCCCGTCACTAAAATCAACCAACTAAAATCAATCATAAATAATTCTTTTTCTATAGAACTGACTTGGTGTAATTAACCTTGTACTGTCACCGGATGGCTAACAATGCCTCCGTATAGCAATCCAGAATCATTCCACGGAACTGTAGTCGGTTGTGTATTACCTAAATTGTCAGTAGCACGAACTTGGAGAAAATATTCCCCAGGAATTGGGTTCCATTCAATGTCCCAGCGTACCCATGCAAATGGAAAGTTTGGTTCTCTCAGCCGTGCGAATTGCCAAGTTTTACCGCCATCTAGGCTGACTTCCACACGCACAATCTTTCCTTTCCCAGACCAAGAACGTCCACGTAGTAAGTGGGTTTTAGCAGAAAGTGTAGCGGGCCAAGCCAACTCGAAAGCGCTCTTAACATTTTGATAGGTAATTAGCTTACCTTTATATGGTGCGATCGCTGGATAATCTGCACCAACCAGCACCATTTGCTCTGTCACCCACTGGGTATATATCGGTGTTTCCGAAACTTCAATCCGCTCAATCCATTTAACGTTGGCGTTTCCTCCCCAACCAGGGAATAACACACGGCACGGCTGACCATGATCTGGAGGTAATGGTTCTCCGTTCATTGCATAGACAACGAGGGAATTATCTGCTAATGCCTTACTAATTGGAACTACACTGCTGAACTTGGATTTATTTGTCTCCTTTGAATCCAGCGAATCCACATCTGCACCCTCAACTAGTACATCTTTCGCTGTGGCTTTCAATCCAGCTCGCTCTAGTAACATACCAAGCGGTACACCAGTCCACTCAGCCACACCAATAGCTCCAAGTCTCCATTTTGCTCCAGAGAGTGGTGTGTTGTAAGCTTCTTCAAAGAAGCGCCGACCATTAGCAGCACACTCAATCGCACAAGTGACGGAGATGGATGGCATCGTAACGATTTCATCGTAAGTGAACTCACAAGGTGCAGAAACGCCAGTTCCGTGAATCTGCAAACGCCATGTAATCGGGTCAAAAGGCGGAGGTGTATGGCGATTGTGAACATAGAACCAATCGTTTGGTACTAAATAACCACGCCCATACATTGCTTCCCAGTTCATCTCTAACGTGCCTTTGCTATGAGAGATATACCCTGGTGGCAATGGCTTAAGTATTTTACTGCCTTTAGTTTTAATAGCTGCCTGACTATGAGCAGGTGCAGGTTTAGCTAACCCTCCGATGGCTGTGGCACCAACCATAGTAGCTAGTATTTTTAGAAAGCGCTGGCGCGAAATACCTGCATCTGTACTTTTTTGCCAGATACATTCATCAACCCTTGCCTGTAGATAATCCTCCTGGTCAAAGAGGTTTTCATCGCTCAAGCTATTACCCCCTTTTAATTCGTAATTCGTAATTCGTAATTCGTAATTTGAGACACAGAAAACTAAGGAGCAGGAGGAGATGAAGGAGATGAGGAAGAATTATTGAACAAGCTTCTTACTTGTCTCTTCCCAATGCCCCATGCCCCATGCCCCATGCCCCATGCCCCATGCCCCATGCCCTAAAAATACTAGCTGTCTATCGCTGTCCAGACACCAGTTGTTTCATCTTGTGTGTAGTTGGGCAAATAATGAGTCAATCCGTTTTTAGCTATTTGAGCGATCGCATTTATAAAGCGATCGCAATCGTCTAGTGTATTATATACAGCAAAGCTGGCTCTGATAATACTAGGAATGTTACGTGTAATTCCTCTGTCTACTTCTTTGGCAATCTGGCAGTCTTGCTCGTCTGAAATATTCTTGAGTTTGCGAATGTATTCATAAGTGCAGAAAGCCCCAGCCCGAACCCCAATGCCGTATTCTTGTGCCAGAATTTCTGCCACTAAGCGTCCATCAAACCCATCAATATCAAAGGGAATAACATGGGCTAAATTATCTCCGGGAATATGTACTTTGACACCAGAAATACTTTGAAGCCGTGTATATGTGAATTCAACTAGAGAGTGTTCATACTGGGCGATGCGATCGCGCCCTAATGCTTCAATAATTTGAATTGCCTTGGCAATGGCGATCGCACCCATTGCGTTTGGTGTTCCAGGGTCATGGGCCCGTTCTGTATAAAAACGCTTGATCTCTAGATTCCTGGTGATATAAGGCAGGTTTCCACCCCCAATTTGATAAGGGTAGGAGCTATCAAAAAATTCCTTTGGCCCCAGCAAAACCCCGGTTCCATAAGGGGCATACATCTTGTGTCCAGAGAAAGCCACAAAATCTAAATGACATGGGTCATCATCTGCACCCATGTTTACTTGTTCATGCTGGATTAACTGACACACGTCGGCAAATATCTTTGCACCATACCGATGTGCTAAAGCTGCAATTTCGTAAATCGGGGGTCTGTAACCTGTAATTGTTGAAGCACCTGTAATAGTCACTAACTTAATTTGCTCGGCTTCGGGGAGATTTTGGTGTGCCTTGAAGATATCTTCAATTTCTGCAACACTTACACTTCCATCCGGCTGGGTTCTGTACTGCACAACTTCGTCTCTAGTAACCCAAGGTAGCAGGTTGGATGAATGCTCAATATCAGAAACTAAGATTTTCCCAGGTTTTTTTGCCCAAAGTGTGGCGGCTCCATTAATTGCTTCTGTTGTATTTTTCGCAAAGATTACATAGTTGTCTGAAGATGATCCGACAAAGTCCCGAATAATGTTCCGACTAGCGTCATATTCTCGTGTAGTGATGATGGACTTTTGCCCAGAACCTCGATGCACACTGCCATAAGTGTCAAGCATTTCGTCCACATGCTGCTTAAGGGTTGCAAAGGGAGTGGTTGTAGCTCCATTATCCAAGTTGACGTACTTGACATATTTTCCGTTAAGAGTTTTCACCTTAAAAGATAGAGATTCATCTGTGAATAATGGTCTGATTTCTTTATCCCAAAAACTGTCAAAATTTTCTGCAACCAGCGGTAATTGGGCAGCTTCTTGCTTTATATTTGCGCCCATTGCAAGTACGTCAGTCATCTTTAGCACCCCTATTTTAAATTTGGATTTTTTGGACAAGCCTAACTGCCACAACGCTTTAGTTCGCGCCACCTTTATATAAGTAGGCAGTAATCATGGTCTTTATAACTACTTTGTTGCTAGTAAAAAACTCGGTTATTCCAATTATTCTTTAATAAAATAATTAAAAAGGATATCCGTATCAACACTTAATTAAATCAAAACTTACGTCAGTAAAAATACAATGTAAATAATATTGATAAGTAGTCAAGTATACTTTAGACAATTTTCTTCTAGTCATTAAACAAACTTGACATATTGAAGGTAGATTCATATAAAAAGCCTCTCTCTAACTAAGCCTGGAATTGCCTACTAGGACTGTATTTACTGAGAAAAAAGCCCATACTAAGTTGAGATTACTCTTTAAAAAAAATTTATTAAATTACTTAGAGGTATTACTACCTTTTCAAGAATTATTTATAAGTATTTACTCGCAGTTGTCATTATTTCCTAACATTGCAGTTATGGCAGAAGCTCTTAGTTGTTTGCTGACATCAAATAGCGATCGCTCAGATTCTAGAATTATCATCGAATAGTAGATACTTGTACGGACATCTATCTTAAGTAAGAAATAAGTCAGTACAAAATTGTGTTGAAGGAGACATTCTTGATTTATATCTTAAGACGGATGCGGTTATAAAAAATAAACTATAGGGTAAGGCAGTTTTTTCATGTAAAAAAACTTCATCAGCTAATAAAGTTTAGTTTTTAACGTATCGGGTTTCTCCTCCCTCTCGCCTACCTTTGAAGGCGGCCCGAGTTCCCCTTCCATCTCTTCTTGACGGGGCAGAGCATCATAGTGTTATAACGGCATCAGTCTAGATACAAAATAGGGAACACCAATTGATGATTAATTGCTGGTGCTTGGAGAGAGTTAAACTTAGCTTCTAGAGCAAACCCTGATTAGACACAGTTAATAAGCAATGCTAATGCCAGCACTGCTGAATATTTTTAAGTGGGTGAGTCAAGAGTGATGAATGAAGCTGACACCTCAAACAAGGGGGCTGTGATGGAATCCCTAAATTCTGCTAATTCGCCACAATCGGAGCAGGCGAGTTGTCCCTTTTACTCAGTTGTGCCTAATGACAATATGACAGTTAGAAAACTGCCACTCCTCATGCCAGCTGAAGATACGCAATTTTCACAAGATACTACTCAGCAGGACTGGGTTGCAGAGCCTGAAAGCGGCAAACAAGCACTTGTTGACTCGGAATTTCAGAACCTGCTGGCATTGAACGAAGAATTACGTGCAGCTAACAATAACTTGTATGAACAAGTAGAGCAGCTAAAAGACAACCTAGCTGAGTCAGAAAAGGTTTTGCAGTGGCAGAAAACGCGTTCTAGCGTTAGTGAGTCGATGCTCAATCAACATACTCAGGAACTAGCTGCGGCTCAAGAACAGATAAAGTCTCTATTTCAACAATTAGAAACTGCTGTACAAACTGTTCAACGCCAGGAAATTTTCACTGATACCTATAAAGCACAGTTGCAAATTAGCCAACAACGCCTTGCCCAGTTAGAGCGAGAATGTACGTTGTTACACACTAACAACGACGAACAGTCTCAGCAGCTATTGCAATCAGAAAATACTTGTCGGGAATTACGTACTAGACTAATGCGACAACAACGCCAGACGTTGCAATTCAAAGCAGCTCTGGAAAAATGTCTAGATACATCGGTTCCTAGCTATGATTCCTTAGAAGATGCTGCAAAACATCCTAAAGATATAACTAGTAGCCAAGGAAGATTTTCTAGAAAAGCTCGGTCTTTGTTTCCTAATGCACAGCCAATTCAACCTTGGTCAGCAGAAGCAGAATCCTTGAGTAACGATCTTGATAATTCTTGGGGTGAACCCTCAGCACCAATCCCCTTCCAAAGAAATGAAGCCTCTACTATGCCGCCATCATCTCCTTGGAACTGGACAGTTAAAAAAGACACGCCAACACCAACACAACCCGCGCCATCTCCAGAAGTTGATGATTCCCCAAATACAACGGAAGCTGTTTCACCTTTGGGTTCATCAAATTTAGATCAGCAATTAGATAGTCTAATCCAAATGTTTTTTACCTCCCAACCTGCATCGGTATCACCACCACCTGCTGCGAAAACGGATGTAGGTGATGCACCCATCTGGGAGACTTTAGCAACAATCTTAGAAGACGATCAAGAACTAGAAAATCCACAGAAGGAGCAGTTGGAGGCAGAAATCGATCCTCCTGCAACTACCTCTACTTCTTGGACAACAGATTCTGTGCTTTCAGGAGCCAATAACTTACCGATTTCCTCCACTCCACCTCACACCGAGACGCCTGTTGGAGAAACCGAAGACTACTGGTCAGAAGTTTCCCAGTTGTCACAGTTAGAATTGTCGGCAACTGATTTGCCCCTAGCGTCATTAAGTGATAACACCAATGATGACAATTCACCTTCACCAGTAGTTTATCCCCAGCGCCCACCCAAGGGGCGTAAGTCATTGGCATCTGTAGAACTGCCGAATTTTCGCCCCAAGAGTTAGGAGTGCTGAGTGCTGAGTTAGGAGTTGGAAGTCAAGTGAGTAATGCCCAATGCCCAATGACTAATGACTAATTCTTACTTCTGACTTTGGAATTATGGCTTCTGGGTTGGATTTTACTACCTGAGAGCGCGATCGCGGTTTGCCTGTGGCGATCGCATAGTTAATCGCCAATAGCCACAGCCACAAGCCCGGATTCCGGGGTTCTAGCCAAAAACCTACCCGATTCAAGAAGCGCCCAAACCACGGACTCAGCAAAGCGCTAATTAGGGCATGACGACCAAAGTTGAAATAACTACCAAGCCATCTGAGCAAATCCCTGGGGCCAGCAAGTTCCCAAATCCATAAAAGCAAGGCAGGATTTTTCCTAGCGGCTTTCAGTGCGAGGCGGTTAAAGGTTAACCAATCACACCGATCTTTGATGAAGTTATCTGCCACCTCTGGCGGTTCGTCTGCTAACAGTCCAAAAAAGGTGTTGAGCATGGAGTTAATTCGCTGGGGTGGTAAAAATTTCCCTGTGGGTACCATCATCCCTTTGGAAAATAGCCAAGTCACTGAAACGTTGCTTTGGTAAGCGCGAATTTGGTTCAAGTGGCGGAAACTCAATAAGTCATGTTTGAGGGCAGTATCCAACAGCGTTGTTAAGCGCTCTAAGTTGCGAACTAAGGAACCAAAACCGGTGAAGACGAGGGGAGATTGGAGTGATGCCGCATCACCGATCGCAATCAATCGATCAAAGGCAACTGTGCGATCGCGGCTTCCCATACTAAAATGCCCCGGTATATACCCAAATGTCGGCTTCTTCCACACCAATTTGTCCATATCGCACCTGCGATACTCTGGCAAAATCGTGAAAAAGTCCTCGTACATCTCTAGCAAGGAACCGGGATTTTCAGCATTGACTTCGTGGTAATGAAATAAATAAATCGTCAGTTCATCATCTGCTGCGGGAAACAATTCCCAAATCAACTGCCTTCCCCGCGAAATATCCCCATGACTGTAAAGAACGTCCCCATATTGGGAATCCCATACTCCCGGCTCAAATCCGCTCTCAATTGCCGCTCCCACTGTCGGACAGACACTATCAAAGGCACGACCACCATTTAATTGCCAAGCGATGGGGGACGCAGTTCCCATTGCATCTATTAGCAGTCGTCCACTTACTTGCTTCTCAATCTGACTGGGCAAGTGCTTGACTTGCAAAACTACTTGTGATATATCAATATCTGCACGGATAAACTCTGTTTCATCCCAGATTTCACCGCCTGCCGCTTGCAGTTTTTGCCCACACATTTGGAGCCATTTTTCGGAATCTAAACCTAAATTTAGGACTGTGGGTGTGTGGAGGATGGGCGATCGCAGTTTGGGTGGATTATTAGCATCAAAAAATTTATTGAATCCGTCTTTGTATTCTCTGGCAATGATGGTTTCTAACTCAGCGGGGGTGACTAAACCCAGGTTAACCAAGCTTTGAATCTCATCGCGAGAAATATTCCATTCTCGGTTCATCCGTCCAAAGGGCATTCGTTCCACCAGCAGGACTTTATATCCCAGTTTTGCCATCAGTGCTGCATGGATTACGCCTAATGCGCCGCCGATGTAAATGATGTCGTACTGGGGATTAGGGATTAGGGATTGGGTATTAGGATTACCTTTTCCCCAGTCCCCAGTCCCCTGTCCCCTGTCCCCTTGACTGGAAAACACAACCTGACGCGGCTGCTGCGGATTCCGTACTCCTTCTCGCCATCGCTGTTCCCACCAGTAGGCACGCGTTAAGTCATATTCACCGTTGGGCATTTTCTGAAAATACTTGACGGTGAGGGGGTAAGCAGAGCCTAGGGCTGCAAAAATCGATTGCTGGGATAAATCAATTGCTGGCGGTTCTGGGTAATGATGCGGAAAACGGCTTCTGATTTCCTTGGTCAGGCGTTGCAGAATTTGTCCCTCACTGGGAAAGGGTTGTTCTGCCCAACGAAACACTTTTAGATAGGTAGTTCGTTGCACCGACCAGACAAATACCGAAAGTTCCGCAGGTAAGTTTTCGGAAAGAGCCACTCCAGCAGGTGTAGTTTCACTGGGTATTTTGAGGCGAAAGCCTTCCGAGGTAAGCACTTTTTCTCCATTTCCGGGTTCAAAATCTGTTTGTAACCAGCTACGCACAGTTGCTATATCCGGAGTTGGAACTTCTAAATAAAGGATTTCTCTCATTTTTTCCTGACATCTCCGATCAATCTACTCACTAAGACAGATTTTATTAAGACACAAAGTAAGGTAGACTCCGCCCTAATTAGTTTCATAAAGATTCAGTGAAGAAATTTTAAGAGTTTGTCAAATTTATTGTTCATTTTGTATTTCTATAAACCCACGCCATGAATTATCCCATTCCAGACAGTCCCCAAGAAATTATTGACCTACGACAACAGCCGATTGATGAAGAACTAGTTGCTAGTGCGATCGCTGGAGTTATTAAAATTGTCCGCGCTCAAGGCCAATCTTTGGAAGAATTAACCGCTCAGTTGCTAGCAGATGATTCACTGCTGGATCAGCAACAACGTCGCTGGTTGAGCCAATTAGTTGCCCAATCTTGGGAAAATTTCTCCTAAAACCTTGTATATGATCAAGTTTTTGTCGCAGCATTAGATTTCTAGGTCTGTACCTAAATATTGGAATATTAGCAATATTAGCTATGCCTGCGGCGGGATGCGCCTACGCATTTTAGGTATAAAGTAACAATAATTGCCAGCATGGAATTGGCAATAAGTTTGCTATTTTTGCATTTATGGCACAGCAGCCACTAAATTAACCATATCAGCACCGGGCACTAATCAGGAAAAAGGTGAAAGGTAAAAGTAATTACTTTTACCTTTTTAAATTGACTTCGATTGCTTGAAAAAGAATTCTAGCTAAACCATTTCAGCTTATAGCGTTTCCTAATCACATGAGTTATGTAATAGTCCCCTCATTGTCTGCGGGGAGGGGTTCTTGTACCTCACCCAAGCGAGAACCGC
>JBGTMK010000983.1:0-7238 GCA_041743605.1 Nostoc sp. | reverse complement strand
AAACCAATACTTTAACCTCAGCAGAAATCCTAAAAAGGTCTAGTGAGGTAATAGATGCAGATCCTGACAAACTCCTAGCTGGTACAACTGACCTATCGCGACCACCAAGGATTGGTTTTGAACGATTTGCTCGTAGGGTTGCGTTCAAACGGACATACGATGCTGGTGCTGATTTTGCCAAGCTGGTTAATACTGCTAATGTTCCTATAACCTTTAGTGCCGCTACTCCCATTCCACTAGGTATCAAATCAGGTTTAGTAAAAGAATTTCCGCTAGTTATCACAAGTGGTGCGGTAGACCCGGCTAGCATACCTGACATAGCGCCTAATGCCCTATGGTTTGCAACCACAACAAGTACTTCTACTAGCCCGCCAGGGTTCAACAATGGTGAGATAAAATACAATAACATTAATCGTCTATTCTACAGGTACCCCCAACTACCAGCTTCTGGTCCTAGAGATTTTCCTGGAGCTACATCACCATTCACGACGGATACGGGAAGTTCTTATACACCCATCAGAAATGCGTCATACCAGCCGCTATTAGAACCTGTATTGCAATTACAGGTAACAACCACTACAGGGCCTCAAGCTCAAGGTTACGCCAGTTTAGCAGGATCATTATCTGCTGTCGTTAAAAATACTAGATGGTTGTCTAAGGCAAGTGAAACAACTTTTAATCTAGTAATTGCGGCTGGTGATACTCCTGCCCGTGTAGGTACAAATACTTACGAAATCAATGGAGGTTTGCATAACTTTGTGCGTTTCTTAGAAAACTGGGATGGAGTTAATGCCAATATCAACGGTTCATTCATCCAATTTAAACGCAGTATCTATGCTACAGCACCATTCCAAGTTCTTGTCAGACCAGGACCAACAACTTCTCCTGCAACTTCTTCTGACCCTAATGCTCTTTCCGCTACTGCCATTAACAGTATCTTTATCAGAACTCTGAACTCTACAACACCTGGTTACAGATCAGATAGTACTTCTATAGGTAATAATCCTGTTGGTGAAGCGCCTTATTATATGGCTCCTAACCGTAACTGGGGTTTTGATGTAGCGTTACTGGCGCAAAATCCCGACTTGTTTGCCCAGCGTTTTGTAATTCCAGCAATAGATCCTCCGAATGAATACTTCAGAGAAGTAGGTCGGGATGATCTTTGGGTGAAAACTTTGTTGTGTGCTGTCCAAACTCAAACAGTGGATGGGTTCGAGACTGCAAACAGCACTTTCTTTGGTAGTGGTTTCAAATTTGCACTACCTGAAAGTGAACGTCCTGGTAACTGCCAACTGCAACCATCCTGAAGTGTTGAATGAAATTTTTTACAGCACTTTTTAGGTGAATAGACCACCTTAACAAACCTAATTTCTAGCCCTCTTCCCTAGTAGGGAAGGGGGAAATTCAAAGCCTTTCCTCTGCAAGATTTGGAAAGAGAGGTTACGAGCTTATTACACTCGACGCGAATCGCTGTCAAACATAGCCCTATTGAGGAACTGACTATGAACCCACACCAACTACAACAATCATCTGCCCAGTCCAGCCAATCTGGTTTTACGATCATTGAGTCGCTGGTGGCGATCCTCGTGGTTAGCGTTTTGCTGGTTGCGATCGCACCTGTCCTAGTCATGTCAACCGCAACTCGTGTGCAAGCTAGACGCATAGAATTGGCAACAGGAGCCGCTAAAGCCTTTATTGATGCTATTAAGTCTAAAACAATTTTAGAAGATAAAGTATCAAATGTAACTTCTTTACTTGCTAGCGAAGATGCCCCTACAGTCACAACTAATTTGTATTGCTTTCACAAAGACGGAAAAATTACTCTCCCAACTGATTGTACAACCTACAAAACAAGCACCAGCCCAGTGCAGTTTTACATTCAGGCTTTTGGTAAATCAGATGTAACTATCAGTACAAGTACCGCTCAAATCGATAGAGGTCAAGGCTATAGTTTGGGAATTCGGGTGTATCGTTCAGATGCCGAGTTTGGCTCTCTCAAGAAAACTTCTGATGACAATGGCAACCAGAAAACAACAGCAACGTTCACTGGGGGACTAGGCGATCGCAAAGCACCACTAGTTGAAATGACAACTGAAATTGTTAGGGGTCAAAGCTCCTATAGCGCTTTGTGTGGAAGGCTTGGCGGCTGTCAACCATAATTCATCTAGCAAACATAAATGATTATTTCATCTCTGAGTATCCGTTAGTAAGGAGAAATTGCAGCAAAATGAATATATTGAGGTGGCTGTTAAGTACTCAGCTAAAACTCTCTCACAAGCAAAACAAAAATAGTGGCTTCACCCTGATTGAACTACTAGTAGCTATGATCATTGCATTCCTGGTAATTACGCCATTGCTAGGTTTTATGATCAGCGTTTTAAACACTGACCGCCAGGAACAAGCCAAAGCCACCTCTGAGCAAGAAATTAAAGCAGCGCTTGACTATATTGCTCGTGATCTCCAACAAGCATTGTATATATATGATGATACAGGTATCGCAGCTATCAGTACCCAAATACGTGCGGTAACAAATGGTGTTCCAATTCTAGTATTTTGGAAGCGAGAATTTACCAAAGATGCTGTTGAAACTAAAAATGGTGCAGGTGTAGTTCAATTTAGAGACGATTCTTTTGTATATTCATTAGTAGCTTACTATTTAATTAAAGATACTAATACTAACTGGTCTAAAGCTGCCCGCATCGCCAGATGGGAAATTAAAGATGGCGTTTCAAATAGTAGTGGTAGTAATTGCACTGGATTTACAACCGAAAAATATAGTCGATGTCCAGATATAGGTTTTAAGCCTTTTGATCTATCACAAAAAGGCATAACATTGCAAGCAAAAATGAATAGTTGGACAAATAGTTTGGGAGCAGGAGGGACTTACAATGAAGTTCCTGTGGTTTTGGTTGATTTTATAGATCAAACAACAACAGTACCTATACAGGGAGCGCCAGCAGTAGCATGCTCTACTGGCTTTAGACAAATTCCAGCAGCAACAGCAACCACTATTAGAACAGGCTTTTATGCTTGTGTAAATTCAGTTGACGCAAATAATAGAAGTTCTGCTGAAGTTTATTTAAGAGGTAACGCACAAGCTCGCTTATTAGAAGATGAAACTAAAGTACGTTACGCCGAGAGTAAATCTAGTTATTTTCCGAGTGCAAACATTAAGGTTCAAGGAAGCAGCTTTATATTTAGCAAATAGCTTCTATCTTTGACAAAGATTAATAAAAGCAGGATAGTATGCAGAATATTCCTAGTTTAAAATTATTCGATTATTTCCAGTTACACAGCCAGAAAAGAAAACAAAAGCAGCAATATTTAGGAAATCGACACTATAGCTACAATCGACATGATGCTGGTTTTAGCCTGATAGAATTAACAGTAGTACTACTGATAGTAGGAATTCTAGCAGCGATCGCAGCTCCTGGTTGGGTTGCTTTTGTAAATCGGCAGCAGATAAATAAGGCTAATGATGCTGTTTTCGCCGCACTGCAAGATGCACAGCGCGAAGCTAAAAAGAAAAAACTTAGCTACAGTGTCAGTTTTCAGAAAAATAGCACAACCCAAAATGTAGAGGTTGCTATTTATCGTACCGATGCTGGAATCAGCACATGGAAACCTTTAGGAGCAGAAGTGGGAGCCAATTCTAATAAATTACTGCTGGGCGGAAATCTTAGTGGTGAAAATATCGCCAATACTACTACTAATTCTCCTGTATCCTATCCTTTAAATGCATCAGCAAAAATTACCTTTGACTATATGGGAGCGCTGACTTTGCCAAATAACCTTGGAACAGTGCCAGAAGGTACAGAGCCACCTGGGTTAAAAATAGTGGTAGCTATACCAAGTTCTGCAAATCCAACATTGGCTAGTAGCGTAAAGCGATGCGTCATTGTGAAAACTCTCTTAGGCTCAATGCTCACAGCAAAAGACGAGAAATGCGATTAAGTAACTTATGTAGCAAATTTTATTAAAAAATACGTAATAAGACTGTACATAATACTGCACGTTGATAGCAAAATTGAAACATCATGTGCAGTTTTAATGTTTGATACATCTATTGAAAAGCCACCAATAAATTAGCCATTGGCTGAACATATAAAAAGCGTCCTAATCAAAATATCAAAATGTAACTTTTGTCAAATGACTGAAAACCTTGACTTTACTGTAGCTATCCCAACTTATAACGGTGAAAGTCGTTTACCTGAACTATTAGAACGACTACAAAACCAACTTCACACCGAAAACTTATCTTGGGAAATTATAGTTGTAGACAACAACAGCACTGATAACACAGCTAAAGTTGTTCAAAAAACTCAACAAAATTGGCAGTGTCCTTACCCTTTAAAGTATTGCTTTGAAGAAAAACAAGGCGCAGCTTATGCCCGAAAAAGGGCAGTTGCAGAAGCTAAAGGTAGACTCATAGGTTTTCTAGATGATGACAACTACCCAGTATCAAATTGGGTATCCGCAGCTTATACTTTTGGTGAAAAATACCACAAAGCGGGAGCTTATGGCAGCCAAATTCATCCTGACTGGGAAGTAGAACCACCGGAAAACTTTCAGCGAATTGCTCCATTCTTGGCAATTACAGAGCGAGGTAATCTACCGCTATTATATGAAGCAGCTAAAAAATTACTGCCCCCCTCTGCTGGACTTGTTGTTCGTAGACAAGCGTGGTTAGAAAGTTTACCAGATAAGTCTATTTTAACTGGGAGAGTTAAAGGCAATATGCTTACCAGTGAAGACTTAGAAATGTTGTCTTATATCCAAAAATCAGGATGGGAGATTTGGTATAACCCAGAAATGGAAATTTCTCATAAAATCCCAGAATCTCGTTTACAAAAAGATTATTTAATTCCGTTTTTTCGAGGTATTGGACTTAGCCGTTATGTAACTAGAATGGTCAATATAAAACAGATATATAGACCAGTATTTCTTTTGCCCTATATGGTAAATGACCTGCGTAAAATCACTTTTCATTTGCTAAAATATGGAACCAAAGTAAAACATGATTTGGTAGTTGCTTGTGAAATGGAACTTTTCTTAAGCAGTTTTATTAGTCCTTTTTATCTTTGGAAGAATGGATATTTCAAGAAATAAATTATCAAAAATTTAGATGTTATGACTGAATTAGCAGTTGAAAATTTAGATGTTAGCATAGCCATCCCTGCATATAATGGAGCAACCCGATTACCTAAAATTTTGGATAAACTCTTAACGCAGACAGGAGTAGAAAAGCTTAACTGGGAAATTATTATTGTTGATAACAATAGTTCTGATAACACATCTGAAATAATCCAGAATTATCAAAAAATATATGATGGAAACTGTCATTTAAGATATTTTTTAGAACCCGAACAGGGAGCAGCTTTTGCACGACTGAGGGCTGTACGTGAAGCTAAAGGGGAGTTAATCGCATTTTTAGATGATGATAACTTACCTGCTCCAGATTGGGTTTTGCAGTCTTATACTTTTGGTCAAGAACATCCCCAAGCTGGTGCTTGGAGTGGTCAAATTCATGGTGCTTTTGAAGTCAAACCGCCAGAAAACTTTTCTAGAATCCAGGCTTTTCTAGCTATTAGAGAACACGGACAAAAATCATATTTATTTGATGCAGATAAATTAATCCTTCCTCCCGGTGCTGCATTAGTGATTCGTAAAAAAGCTTGGTGTGAAAGTGTGCCTCAACAATTAAGCTTGAAAGGTCGAATTGGGAAGTTAATGATTAGTGGAGATGACTTAGAAATACTTTTACACTTACATAAAGCAGGCTGGGAAATTTGGTATAACCCTGCAATGCATGTTGACCATCAAATACCACATTGGCGATTAGAAAAAGATTATTTAATGAATCTAGCGCGCGGGTGTGGCTTGTGCATTTTTCAATTACGCTTAATCAATGCTAAAAATTGGCAAAAACCAATACTTTTTTGTAAGACTATTTTGGGTAATTTTCGCAGAATTTTATATCATCGTATTAAATATAGAGGTCAATTAGAAAACAATATCATTGCACTCTTTGAAATTGAATTTTATTTGAGTAGTATGTTAAGTCCTTTTTATTCATTAATGTTCTATTTTAATCAGCTTACAGTCAATAATACAAGTATAAAGCATGACTGATCTAAGCCAAAAGTTACCAAAGATTTCTGTTGTCATTCCTGCTTATAATAGTGAAAAAACTATTAAAGCAACAATAGATTCTGTTTTAAAACAAACATTTACCGACTTTGAATTAATTATAATTAATGATGGTTCCCAAGACTCAACTTTAGATGTTGTCTCACAAATTCAAGACTTCCGGATCAAAATATTTTCTTTTGAAAATGCTGGCGGAAATGTCAGTCGTAATCGTGGGTTACATCAATCAGTTGGGGAATTTGTGAGTTTTCTAGATGCAGATGATATTTGGACATCTGATAAATTGGCAAGTCAATTACAGGTTTTGCAAGAAAATATAGATGCTAAAGTTGCTTATAGTTGGACTGATTACATAGATGAAAATGGGGAGTTTTTATTTTCAGGTACACACAACACTTTCAATGGAGATATTTATGAAAAATTGCTGATAAATAATTTTTTAGAGAATGGTTCTAATCCTTTGATTTATCGAGAAGCTTTAGTCAAATTAAATGGGTTCGACGAATCACTCAAAGCTGCTCAAGATTGGGATATGTGGTTACGATTAGCTGCTAAATATAGTTTTGTAGGTGTACCATCTGTACATATTTTATATCGAGTCAGTGCTAATTCATTATCTACTAATCTTGTTAGGCAAGAACAAGCTTGTTTACGAGTGCTTGAATATGCCTATAATGCCAGACCATTAATAAATAAAAATATTTGGTATTTAAGTCTGGCAAATCTCTATAAATATCTAACTTGTAAAGCTCTCCAACAGCCATATAATCGTCGTAAAGGTTTAACGGCTGCCATATTTTTATGGAAGTATTTTATCAACGATGCTTCTAGACTTCAACGGATAAATTTTACCTTGAAGCTGTTATTTAAAATTATTATTATTCTTATTTTACCTGCTACTTTGTCTACAGCGTTACTCACAAGCCTAAAAACAGAATCTAAGAAACTTGAGCTTTCCTCAACATCTGGGTGAGGTGTAGAAAAAATAAGCAGGACGGCGCAAAATAAGTAAAGGTTTGTAGTAAGGGCTTTAGCCCTTTTTGGAGGATTAAAGTCCTTACTACACGTTGTTTTTGATTTAATAAAAG
>JBGTMK010000982.1:0-3902 GCA_041743605.1 Nostoc sp. | reverse complement strand
TAAGAAAATACTTATTAAAATTAAAAAAATGAGTCGCTGCATCCGGTAGGAGACAGAGCTTGTTATTTCTAGTTCATCTGAAAGTGCTTCGGCTTCTACAACTACTTCTTCCTTAGAAAGATTAAGTTTGCTGTATAATTCAACCCAGCGATTAAACCGTTCTCGAAATTCTTCCTGCTCAATTGGTGAACTACAAAAAATTGGCCCTAACAAATTACTTAGATGTTCTGGGCTATCTAAGGTTTCTCCTTGAGCAATCAACATCAAAATTAAATCATGGGCTGCAATATACTGAGATATACCAATTTTATAACCTGATTCCCTTAACTCATCAATGAACTCTACAAGGGCATCGGGGTTTAGCCAATCTAGGTTGTTTTTCTCTGTTCCTGTATCCACTGTTCTACAATTTTTTTAGCTTTTTCTTGATCTTCCGCCGTTTTGATTAAGCTACTCAAAGTTCCAAAAACCACTTCCGGTTTAATTAAAGGGTTTTCTAATTTGCGATTCATTTTTTGCAAAATTATCAACCAGCCCAATAATTCAGCCGTTGCAGGTTTCTTCCTCAAACTACTTTGAGGTGAACGTAACCTATAAAATAAATCCAGTGCTGCTTGTAAAAATGGGATGCTGTTACCAGCATTAATCCCCAAACGGTTAGCTACAATCTCCGTCAGTCGTTCAGTTTTGGGAAAGGGAATATTGTAATAAATACAACGCCTCAAAAAAGCATCTGGTAAATCTTTTTCTGAATTGCTAGTAATAATCACAATCGGCTGTAACTTTGGATCTGCTGTAATCTTTTCATTTCCTAACTCTGCAATTTTAAAATACATCAACTCAAATTCATTCAGTAAATCATTGGCAAAGTCACGAGGCGCTTTATCAATTTCATCAATTAAAACTACAGAACGCCTTTTTTGAGAATGTAATAACTCTGACGGTAATAAATCTTTGACTTCATCTGGATTTTTAGTGCGTAAAATTGCCAATCCTAAAGCTTGGAAAGTGACGTAATCTAAAACTTGAGTTGAAACAACCCCACTCTGCACATCTTGGAAACGCTTTAAGGGATCATAAGTATAAAATAGCTCACGAGCAATACTAGTAGATTTAGTTTCAAACTTCAATGGTTGCTCCAGTCCAAGTTCCCATGCCAGACTGTAAGCCAGTTGAGTTTTACCTGTCCCTGGTTCTCCGGTAATAAGTAAAGGTTGTCCTAATAACAGTGCTACATTGCACGCATCCTTCAAGCCGGAATCTGCAATATAATTTGCTGGTGTGAATAATTGAGAACGTAGAGAATTTGGTAAAGTTATTGGTAAATCACTTTCTTGACGGGTTCCATCACCGGAATAAAAGGGGTACTTCATGCTGATTCACTCTCTACGTCTGTCAGCGATTTAACTAGTTCGACTAATTTTTCGGCTAAGTCATGCATGGGAATTGTATCAGATGATTCTTGTTGTTCCCAAAATTCAAACATCTCTCCAACTTTTTGGATTAATGGTTCAATCATGGCTTCTCCTAACCATTGTTTAGTATGTTCGCTACGTACCCAGTTCTCAACTTCTCCCTTATTTATCCCTTCTAGCTCCGGCAGCACAACTACTGACAAAGGCTCAAAACGCTTATGCCCTGAGTTCGACAGGTTTTGCAGATATTGACGAACTCTTTTATTTATATGCTGATATCTATATTGTTTAAAAAAGTTACGACCAAAACTAAATAACCACTTGAGCCAGAGATTTTTTACAGTTTTCTTTCGCTTACATTTATATTGGATGAATATATAAATGATTAGCTTTTGTTTGTCAATCTCTTTATGTAACTGCTGGCAAAACTCCAACAATTTATCTAAATTCTCATATCCTCCTTTTAGCAGATCTTCAGTAAGTAAATGAGTATGAATTATGACTGGGTTAGGATAATTACTAAAAGCATCATTGATTTTTTCTGAACAGTACAAATTATTCCCCAATACACTATCTGCTAGATTTTTATTTAATTGTTTTAGGAGATCATCAGAACTTTTAAATCTTGTAGGCCATTCCAGATGATATTTATGAAGAAACGGTTGCTCCGGGTCTAAATCTAACCATTTATGTAGGGAAAACTTTCGCATCCGTTCTAAAAAATTGTAATGACATTGAGACTCATCACCATGAATAATGCAAACTAAATGAGAACATGAATCTTGCTTAAAGAACTTGAAAAATACTTCATTCAGTTCTGATTCTTGCTCTTTACGGTTGGCTAAATAAGGTAGAAGATGTGGAATGTCTTTTTTAGATTGGGATGGGGCTGTTTGAAAACTGCTTGTCCCATGTCGCTGAAAAATAATATTTTGGACGTTTTGGAAATTTAAGGCTTGTCCGTTATCCAATTGACCAATATTCTGCCCTGAATTTCGACCTATTTCCTGTTGAATTTCATTAATATTCTCAGGTGGTTGAGATTCCTTTTGGTTTATTTGAATCATTTTTTATCAAGATTATTGCATCATTCAGTGAAATACTAAAACTTGACATCTCCCTGAACGCTACCGATATTACCAATGTTTTTCGCTTGGCTGTTTTGCATCTGTCCAATCATTTGTCCCTCAACCGTACCTGCCGTTTGCTGAATTTGAACGCCGCCTGTGCTAACTCCATCTTTATCTTTGAGGATTTCGGAAATTAAGTCTGCAAGAGCCTGGTCTTTTTGAAAAAGCGCTTCTAGTTCTTCTTGAAGCGCAGCTTTCCAAACTTCACTATCCGGTTTTTCTGCCAGCTTTGTAGCGGCAATGTTGGCTGCTGCTTCTGCTTCCACTTGAGGACACAACTTTGTCCAGATTGCTCTAGCTTTATCCCAAGTATCTTGACCAAGCTTAGTAGCAGCTCCACTTAATGCAGGCTCTGCAACTTTTTTCAACAAAAAGGGTAAACACGGTGCTAGAAAAGATGTTAAAATTGTTACATCCATATACTTTATTTTAATACTTTAAAATTAACTTTAGGTAGCTAATAAATATCACAGCTTATTATAGGAAAACAAGCTCTTTGTCTTCATTTTCGGTATTTGCCCAGAAAAATGAATAATCTGCGGTTCTTATTCTAATCTGCTTCTGTGGATATGTCGTATTGTACTGCTTGGACTGTAGCTATTAAATATTGTTCTCGATTCCTTGAACAAGCAGGTGAAGCTTGCCCTAGAGAAAACAATTGATTTGCGATCGCTAGCCCATGAACCACCCAAAGAAAATGCCCAGGAATGCTTACGATTGATGGGCATGGCGTTGAAGAACCTTGCCAGTGCTATGAACAATACCCAGGCATTGGAGGCGGCAGCGCTAATACTAGGGAGTGAACCGACACTATCTGCGATCGCATATCGAGCCGAGCAATTGGAAATGCTACCCCAAGCGGTTAGTGATATTAGGTCAGTGCTAGCTAAACCTGGGTGTACTTGGCAGGAGTTTTTGAATGTTGCTCAAGAGTATGAGGTAATCAAACAGGACTACTGGGCGGAATTGACCAGTGAGGAAACAGAGTTAATTGCTGCACTCCAGAAAGTATCCTCTCAACCAGACACAATCGGGCTTGGTTCTATTGTTGCCCACTCTGACCCCTACCGTACTTTGTATGTCGCCAGAGGAGAAGTGATTCAGGATTTAGGAGATGAGGTAATCGTTGCATGGGATCACTGGAAGGAGCAATCGAAAAAGACTGACAGGTATTTCCGAGATGAGTTGCGATTCTGGCAACCGGAAAAAGAATAGGTGAAGTTGTTGATTAGAGCGATTGCTTAGTTAAAAACTGTGCAATCACCCTATGAAAAGTGTCTCCGCCGCAAACGGTAGACAACAGCACGATTATAACAATGTAGCTAGTTGTACTGCCAAATGTACTGATAACTTTTAA
>JBGTMK010000981.1:0-3686 GCA_041743605.1 Nostoc sp. | reverse complement strand
CAAGTTGGCGGTTGTATTCAATTGCCTGCACTAGATATTCTGGACTAATGCTGTAAGAACCAAGCTTTATCAATATTCCCGGTGCTAACTTGGGCAACGTTGCATCTGTGAACTGCTGGTTTACTAGTTTATCAGCGATCGCCTGATAACTCCTAAAGTCACGGCGATAAATCTGCGGCTGAATCATATCAACTATTCCCCGCTTCAGCCATGTGGGTGAATCTTGCAGATATTCCTGGAATGCCCAATCATAAATATTAGGTGCGATCGCTACTAATAAATTAGGATTCACCGCTTTCACCTCCCGGTAGAGACGTGCCAAAAATTCAGTGAGAATATCTGCACGCCACTGTAACCATTGCCTATCTTTGGGGTTCTGTGGCGGATTACAGTTAAATTCCTGGCGATAGCGGGTGATAGTTCCCTCATCATAGCCACCTTCACATGGTAATGCAGGGAAGCGATCGTCTCCTTGAACGCCATCCACATCATAATTTTTGACAACTTCCAACACCAAGTTTAAGAAGAATTCTTGCACCTGTGAATCGAGTCCATTCAACCACTCAAAGCCGTTTTTCTTCAGTAAGTTGCCGTTACAATCACGCGCAGCCCATTCCGGTTTTTTTTGTAAAAGTACACCACCATTCAAATTGTAGGAACTGGCAAAACCGTATTCAAACCAAGGAATAACTTTTAACCCAACTCGCCGCGCCTCAACTACCACCTCTTCTAAAGGGTCGCGGCCTACACACATAGGATCAATTTCGACTCCAAAAGTCTGCTGCATTGTTTGACTAGGATATAAAGTTACTGCCTTGTTCCAAACAACGGGAAACACCACATTAAATCCTGTCTCGGCCAAGAAATCCATCGCCTCGGCAATGCGTTGCTTTGACCTGAGAACTTTACTATCAGTAGTAGTCAGCCAAATACCACGGGTTTCTATTATTGCCATTTCTTTGAAGAAGAATTCAGGAGTCAGAAGCAATTAGTGGGCCAAATTTTCTTGTTTTTTGGGGTTTTAAACCCTTAACTGCGTAACCAATTCGCACTGCTAAACCCTTGGCATCATTACCTTTATTTTCTGGGTCTTTAATTGCCTGTACAAAACGCCAGATTACGTATCCAATCAAGCCAATTGCAACTAAAGCCAGCAAAAATTTAGCAAATGGCTGGTTGACGATTGTTTTGAAGAGCGCCTTGAGTATCAGTTGTTTTACCACCCCTGCCAAAAGCCGCTTGTGCTGCCAGTAGTCCAACTATACCGTAAACTACTCCCTTAGAAAGATAGCCAAATCGTCCCAGTCGCTCAACCTATAATGAGGCATGGTTTGTCAACTGTTGTGTCATGGTAGTCGGGGATAATTCTTATGTGTACCTTTTACCAATATTTACCCACGGTTCACATCTACCCCAGGGCAAATTGTCTAATGTTTTGCAAAAAATCACTATTGTAATACTGCCTTTTAATAGATGTGAGGCTGTTCAAAATAATATTACAATTATTAAGTAAAGTATTATTATTTAGTGTTTTTTAATGCTAAATTTAGATTTATTATGTCTTTAATAGAAACTTCTTGGAAACACGAATATATAACTACTAATGGGGTAAAGCTACACTACGTTACCCAAGGTGAAGGCCCCTTAATATTGATGTTGCATGGGTTTCCAGAGTTTTGGTACTCTTGGCGGCATCAAATACCAGAATTTGCCCAAGATTTTAAAGTCGTCGCCCTTGACTTGCGTGGCTACAACGATAGTGATAAACCAGATGAGCAATCAGCTTATGTAATGGATGAGTTTATCAAAGATGTTGAGGGAGTAATTAAAGGATTAGGATACCAAAAATGTGTACTAGTTGGACATGATTGGGGAGGTGCGATCGCTTGGGCTTTTGCATATACTTACCCCGAAATGATCGAGCGATTAATTATACTTAACCTGCCTCATCCTGCTAAATTTGCTCAAGGTTTACGCACTCTCCAACAGTTGCAGCGTAGTTACTACATTTTCCTCTTTCAACTACCCTGGATACCAGAATTATTCTTGCAATCTTCAGACTACCAAGCAATTGAAACGATTTTTAAAGGTACAGCAGTTAACAAGAATGCTTTTACTAAAGCGGATATTAACGCATATAAAGATGCTGCTGCAAAACGTGGTGCCCTTACAGCAATGTTGAACTACTACCGCAACATTTTCCAGCAGACAATGCTAAATCCTAATTGGGGCATTTTGGAAGTGCCAACGCTGATGATTTGGGGAGAAAATGACACTGCACTTGGTAAGGAACTAACCTACAACACTGCAACTTATGTCAGGGATTTTCAAATTAAGTATATTCCTAATTGTGGGCATTGGGTACAGCAAGAACAGCCTAACTTGGTTAATCAGTATATGCAAGAATTTTTGAATACTTAAACTCATTGAACTATATGTATCAAATTTTCTCCTAATTCTTTAACTATTCTGAATTCTGACTCCTGAATTCTGAATTCTTACATTTTTTCTTTGGATTTTTTAGGATTTTCTAAACATCTAACCCAACTACCATTAATTCAGGCGGATGCTCAACATTAAACTGATAATATATCTCTCGTTTCTCTTGGGCTGGAAGAGTTAACAGCCATTCTAAAATTCCCATTTCACCGAGTTGAATTTGTGGGCTGCTGCGACTGAGCCGCACTTTAATTTGCTCGTTACGGCTAACTGGCAATTGTTCAGTTAATTTCAAATTTACTTCTTTATCTAGTAAATTAGTAATTATTAACCGATAACTATAAGTAATGCGGCGCTGATTGCTAATTAATTTTTTATCTACGAGACGTTCAACTAAGTCGCGTTCGATTTTTAAACCTTCGTCAATTCCTAAGTTCAGTTTGAATTCTTGCCCTGGTGCAATATTCTCTAACTGAGTTGTCCCAATAAAAACGTTGTCGCGGAAAATATTCGCTTTGCCTGGTAACAAAGTCGCGCCGTTGGGAGTATTTTTTACATTCGCTTGTAGATAAGCAAAACTTACCAAGCGCGGCATTGCCACATAATCGAAGCTACAAGAATAATCATCGTTGAAAATCGTAGTTTTATGGGGTGCGCCATCGCTGGGAATGTTACCACCACTATTCAATTTAAAAGTAACTACACTCCCTTCTTTTGATACTTCTGCTGTAACGGTTTCTGCTGCTATCAGACTATCTTCTGCAACTTCTTCTTGTTCTTGCCAATCAGCTCTGGTAGCAGAAGCAGGGAGTTCTGGTATGCTAGGCAGCAGTGGTGGCTGGGCAGTAAATCGGTGTCGTTGTAACAGTTGTGGACGTGGGGCATCAATATACCAAGGTTCAAGTTTGGGTGGAAGTGTACCTAATCCTGGTTTAGCGGTAGAAAGGGTGAGATTTGCACCAATCCAATCTTCACCAGTGCTTTGAGTGACTTCTGCAAGGTAGCTCAGATGTACAATATGGCTGGTAGTGCTAAAGCGTAAGTCATAAAGCGGATTCCAACTAGTACGATTTACTATGTAGGACACCTCTAATTCAAATTTTCCTTCACCCGCTACTTCAACTGCTACAACTAAGTTAAAACTCTCTTTGGGATGGGGCGTTTGAATTTTTTGCAATGAGGTGTGGAGTGCTTGCAGTTGTTTGTCTAATTCCTGCTGTTGGGTTTTGCACTCTCCAGATGCGATC
>JBGTMK010000980.1:0-1911 GCA_041743605.1 Nostoc sp. | reverse complement strand
ATCTACATCTATTAAGTGATCGCAATGGCAGATAAAAAAGACTTAGCACCGGAAAAAGTTCGCCTCAAAGATAATTACCGAGAGCGCATATTTGCAGAATCGCAAAAACTAGATAAAAGTTACCTGGACACGCTTTACTTTATAGTTGATTGCTATTTTGTTTTCATCAAGGCTGGATTACCTGCACAACTTTTACCTTCCCCACCTATTAATACTGAATCAAACCAACTCACGTCTTGGACTGCAACTCCATTTCCAGAGGAGAAAGAAGAAGATTCTTCAGGGGAAACATTCAGCCTTGATTTTGATTTGTAATCGTCAAAGGAAGTTGGCAACGCTAAAGAAAGGTGATTAGCCCTGAAAGCTTTGCCAGACCTCAACTGTAATCCTCAAATGTAACAATTAATGTAATAATTTTTGCAACTTAATTTTCTTACTTGGGCATTATTCAACTCCAGTAATAACAAAGTTGGACATTTTTTGTTATTCCCGGTAGGATTATTGCTATGAGCCTATCAAGAGGTAGCAGATGAACGTTTCTCTGACCATAGAACTGGAAAAGTGGGTGCAATCCAAAGTTGAAAGCGGTATGTACACTTCGGCTAGTGAAGTGATCCGTGAAGGTCTGCGGCTGCTCAAAGATCAGGATGCCCTCAAAGCAATACGCCTTGCCGAGTTACGTAGGGAGATACAGCAGGGGATTGATAGCGGAGAATCTACACCGCTAAACATGGATGAAATTATCGAATTGGCTAAACAACAACGGCAGACGAGAGAATCCCCATAATGGCGACAATTCTTATAAAACCGTTAGCACAAGCTGATTTATTGGATATTTGGAATTTTATTGCCAGTGACAGCTTTGATAAAGCAGATCAGCTTCTAAAAAAAATAGACAGTCAGCTCAAAATGTTGGCATCAAACCCAGGTATGGGAAGAAAACGCGATTCCTTAGCACCAAATCTGCGAAGTTTTCCAGTAGGGAATTATCTAATTTTCTACCGTTCTATAAACCAAGGGATTGAAGTTATTCGTGTTATACATGGGGCAAGAGACATTCAAAGCCTTTTTGAAGAAGATGATGAGTAAGTCATTCTTCAATAGTTAGATTTTTGCCAACACTCCTGCTTTCTCTTTATTACTTGCGGAAAAATCAGTTTTGAACATCCTTACAGTTGGCTGACTGTATACCCTGCTCTAAAGCACTCGATAACTGCATCTAAATTACCTGACTTTAGATGTGCCAGACCTTGATTATAAGAAACCTGTGCTTGCTCTAAATTAACCGTCTCCATAGCGTTGTTCTCCTTTTTCATCACCTTAAAAAGGCTATTTAAGATAAATACATAGGCGAACAAGGCACTCCAGAAAGAGAGCAATATAAATTTGAATTGAGTATGGAAATATTAGGAGTAAAGCTCAAAAAAATAAGAAAAGATAAAAATCTCACTCAAGAACAATTAGGAAAGTTAAATGGGGTGCAGAGAGCGCAAATTTCAAAATTGGAAAGTGGTTCGAGCAGTGCGACAATCTCTACAATTACTAAAGTCTTTAAGGCATTGAAAGCAAAAGTGAAATTTCAAATTGACATCGAAGAGGAAACAGAATTAGCGGTTCAATTGGACTAACAACAAAATTGTCTCCAGAAGCAACATAATAGCAGCCTAGCTCCAACATCATGTATAAAACATTGGGGGTCCAGTAATTACCTGAACCTTTCTGCCCCGCATTAAATTTTGTAACGGCAGAAAGTAAGGACTCCCGAAATCATCCATCATTTCATTCATGCACTTATAATGACCATTGACTAACCTTACCTAATTGGTGTAAGTATTCAATTTGCCTAATAAAAGAAACAGCACCAATAAAAAGACAAGACATTTCTTTTTAAACAAGCCTATCCCTAAATGC
>JBGTMK010000979.1:0-3182 GCA_041743605.1 Nostoc sp. | reverse complement strand
GAAAAACATCGTCGTCCTTTAGGAGTAGCTTTAGCTACTCATTACTTACTAAAAGCAGCATCCCAGGAATACCAAGCTTTTTGGACAGCATCAACCAGCGATCCACTGCTGATTCTACCTCGTGGACAAACAGACCTAGCCACTCCCCTACTGGATGCTTTGGACTGGGGCGCAGATTTAATAGTACTTGTCACCGATGGTTGGGAAAACGACCCCCCCAGTGGAGCATCGGAAATTCTACGTGTATATCGTCATCGTTTAGACCCGAAACAAAAAACTTCCATTATTCATTGTAATCCTGTTTACAATGCCGATGACTTTTCTTTACACCCCCTTAGTCCCGCAATTCCCACAGTAGGATTACGAGATGCAGAAGATTTACCTACGATGTTGGGCTTTGCCCGGTTTGCTGAAGGTTCTGCATCTTTAGCTGAATTGGAATCATATTTAGCAGAGCGAGTCAAGCAAATGTTGGACAGGGTGTAGGCTGTAAGGTATAGGTGTACCTCATATAGTTGAAAACCGTTGTAAATATTCCACTATGGCCAAAGACCTATTCCACCAAGCCGTCAAGCAAGCCTTAATGAAAGACGGATGGACAATTACTAGCGATCCATTAATCATTCGCATAGAGCGCGTTAAACTAGAGATTGATCTTGCTGCTGAAAAAGTATTTGCTGCTGAAAAAGATGAGCAGAAAATTGCTGTAGAAGTTAAAAGCTTTATCAATCCCTCCGTCATTACTGACTTTCATAATGCACGCTTGGCAGTTTCTCAACTATCGCCTTGCCTTAGAAATGACTGAGCCTGATCGCATCCTCTATTTAGCTGTTCCTATTGATATTTTTAATACTTTTTTTCAGGAGCGTTTTACTCAAGCGGCAATATCACATTATGCCCTAAAAATAATAGCATATAAACCAAATACAGAGGAGATAATCGAATGGAAAAACTAGCCAAATATCGCCAAATTGTGCGCGAATTATTAATCGCCCATGCCACCCCAAACCCCCCAAACGAACCAAATATTGAATGTCAACTCATTTTTGATACAGAACACGATCACTATCAAATTCTAGATATTGGTTGGCAAGAATTTAATCGTATTTATGCCTGTTACATTCATTTAGACATTAAAGATAATAAAATTTGGATTCAGCACAATATGACAGAAGCCGATATTGCTCAAGAGTTAGTGGAAAGAGGAGTTCCAGCTTCAGATATTGTTTTAGGCTTGCATCCTCCATACAAACGTCCTTATACCAAATACGGTGTTGCTTAAAGTTTATTAAAATAGACACACCATCCTATGGCATCCAAAAGCAATCTGTTAGCAGACATATCACTCAAAGGACTAGAAATTGCTCCTTCTCAAATACGGGGAGCAGTGCGGATTGTGCCATTATTGCGCCATCAAGTACGTAACGATTTGCGCTTGCTGCGTCGTAGCTACGATGAAGACTTAGCAGTTGTTTCCTTAGCAGGAGAAATGACAGCACCAGGAATGAAATATTTTTCCTATGTTCCTCACGGACTAGTGTTGTCTTGGACTAATGACGGCAGCCCTGTAGGGGCTTTTGGAGGACAGCTTTTTAAAACAGATGGTAAACAGCTAAACTATGGTTGTGCCAGTGTCCGGTTAATGCACCGGATGGTAAAGCGGGAATCTACTAATCAACTGAGATTTTTGCCACTGCACTTGGCAATGGAAGGCTTTTTATCAATGTTTTTCTCTGGCCCTGATATTGCCTGGAGTGAATATTCTAAGTATGCCCTTTCTCATGGGCTGGGTAGCCGAATGGAAAGCTCTTTTAGTGGACGTTACATTGCTGGACTTGAAGATGCTTTGCGGGTATTTGAAATTCACTCTCGACAGGTTGGGGTATTGGTATTTGTTGCCGAAGCATTAGCATCAGCTTTTGTAGTACCGACACCAGAGGACTATCGACTTTTGCACAATAGCTTATTAGAAGATTTCTATGGTGAGTTATTGTACCAATACGCTTTACTGCACGATACTACTTTTCCAATGAGTGTATCTTTAGATGAGTCAAAAATTAATGATTTAACAGCTTTGAGAGCAGCAGTACAAAATATGCGTTCAGATTGGGCATCGTTTCAGGGTTTCATGGCCGAGGGACTGTTAGGACGCAAGTTAATTTCCCAAAAAGTCTATACTGCTGGTTCGTTCATGTTACAACGATTTATTACTGACCTCAACCCCAACGAAGAAAATCATATTGGGGAAGCGATTATTCGAGAGAATGGTGAATTGGAGTATTTGAAGACTTATCGCTTATCAGGTATGCAGACTCGCCGAGTTTATTTGCTGAGTCAGTTAGCAAATCATAATTGGAATTTGGATGCTACTGCTAGTAAATTGGGCAATACACGAGAGGAATTTGTGCTGCGTTTAGAAAAGGTGGGTTTTGGCTATTTGCTCAATGCGGAAGTAAGACAAGCAGCATTGAAAAAAGTTAAGGGTAAAAGGTGATATCGTCTTGCTAAGATTCAGCATTAATTTGTAAAATTTTGATTTCAATACATTCGCCAATTTGCGAAGGAGTAAGCTGTCGCGCGTATAACTTGCACTTTTTAGGTCTGCAACCATTGGTAACTCTAGAATGCTCTGGAAAATTACAGATGCAACACCTTATAAACTTACTTAAACGGGGTAAACACAACCTAAAAAAGCGAAGAAAGGCTGCCAAAATCTACCAGCAAACACTGAATATTCTACGCCGTGAGCAACACGATATCCAACGATATTTCGCTTCTTAAAAGCTACCAGCCTCTTATCCTTGCAATCCGGGTGTTTGATAAACTCGTGCTGGGAAATTTTCTAAAACATCAGTTTCACTGCTACTAGACTCATGTGCAGGTGCTACATCTTCTTCTGGTAATGGCAACATCCGCGCTGCTGACTCAATCCGTTCATGTAATGCTTGTGTTAACGTTTTAATATCAGGAATTATCACCTGACTTTCTAAAGCAGGTTTGACTTGTGTATCCCAAAGAGCCTCACTATCATGCGCCCGTTTTTCATCGGCTTTGGACACGGGAATAATTAAAGGATAAGGAATAGAAGCTTGTCCCTCTGAACTGTAACCAGGACTAGTAATTACGCACTTGCCTTGAGGAAATTTCAAAATTTCGTCAGCACTGATTACAGGCATTTTTTG
>JBGTMK010000978.1:0-19883 GCA_041743605.1 Nostoc sp. | reverse complement strand
AACATACTGGCGATGAGCCTGGTTCAGATGGCAAGTAATCAAATATTTGAAAGCGAGACCTTCACTAAGTTCACACCGAAAAGTGTAAACTTGGTGAGGTCTTTTGGTTCTCATCAAGCTTCACATCGGTAAACGATTCTTCAGGAGCTTGAGAGAGTGTTAACAGCTTTTACCGCAGGTTTATTACTAATTACAGTTTCAGAACTAGGCGATAAAACATTTTTTATTGCTGTAATTTTGGCAATGCACCACCCGCGGCGGCTGGTATTTATAGGTGCGACATCTGCTTTAGCCGCGATGACAATCCTTTCAGTGCTATTTGGACAAGTGGTGTCTTTGTTGCCAAAAGTTTATATTCATTACGCCGAAATAGCTTTATTTCTTGCCTTTGGTATCAAGCTGCTGTATGACGCTAGTAAGATGTCCGCTACTGCTTGTGATACAGAAGTTGTAGAAGAAGCCGAAGCTGCGGTGAAAAAAGCAGATTTGCACTTACCAAAGCAAAAGACTTCCTTGGCAATTATCATAGAAGCCTTTGTGTTGACATTTATGGCAGAGTGGGGCGATCGCACCCAAATTGCCACCATTGCCTTAGCCGCAGGTAATAACCCCATTGGAGTGACAATAGGTGCAATTTTAGGACACGCCATTTGTGCTGCGATTGCAGTTATCGGCGGCAAAATGATAGCCGGACGCATTTCTGAGCGTCAGATCACCTTTATTGGCGGATGCCTGTTTTTAATCTTTGGTGTCCTCGCTGCCATTGAAGGAGCGTAAGGGGATAGGAGGGATAAGGAGGACAAGGAAGAGACTATTCTTCAATAAATTTTCTTTGTCCCCAATCCCAGTCCCCAATCCCCATTACTTAGGCGCACTTTTTGGTAAAGGCGCGGGAGATACAGCAGGATTAGGCGTAGGGGAAGCAGTTGCTGCCTTGTTAATTACGTCTTTGTACTGAGCAGGTGCTAAAGCTGTGGCGCTATCAAACAAAAGTTTTGCATCTGCGTCTTTGCCCTGTTGTTTTAGGAGCATTGCTTTTGCCATAACAGGGCGGAAATCCTTGGGATCTTTTTTAATTGCCTGATCATATACAGCGCTAGCTTGAGGGTAGCGTTTCTGGGAAGCGTGAACAGAACCTAACAGCACCTGCACGGCTACTGTATCTACACTTCCAGGCTGAATTGTATTTGCTTGGGCTGCGTTAGAGAGGGTTTCTTGCAGCAAACCGATGGCTGCTTCCGGGCGTTGCTGGCTGATTAACAGATCCACCATTCCTTGTAAAGCCTTCAAATCGCCCGGTTTCGCGGACAAAATCGAGCGATAAGCTTGAGCGGCTCCTTCGCGATCGCCAATTTGCTGTTTGGCTTGAGCCAATAGCACTGAATATTCTGACTGTTCGGGATTCAGCTTCGCTAGCTTCTCTAGCGGTTCAATAACAACTTGGATATCAGCTGGTTTAACCTCACTTTTATCTTTTTGACTTAGTAGTTGCAGCCGCGCCTTTAATAGTCCCTCCAGCGCAGTCTGATTTTCTGGTTCCCTTTGCAAAACTTGTTCATAACCCCGTACTACGTCTTCAAGTTTTGATTTTTGGTCAGCGGAGGGCAAACTGCCTCTGGTGCTAGCGTTATTTTGGCTTGAGGGTGGCGTATTATTAAATGCTCCAATTATGGGAATCACCGAAACACCCACAAAAGCAAGAATTGCAACTGCCAAGACGACTCGAACTATCCAACGATTGCGCGGTTGAGACACAGTTTTGTCTTTCTCCTGAACTTTAATGACATTATCATTTACACAAATCGTAAAGTTAAAAATTTCCAAAACTTTGCGGAATACCGCCAAATGCCTGTGAATTTTATAACAATTAACTATCTACACTGCTAAAGTAAGTGATGACTTTAGGAGGAGCCGTCAGAATTGTAGCTATGATATGCTTCCGAAACTAGTGTAAAGCCGCTAAATTAGACATTTAGTGTTCATACACTAAATTTAGCGCCTTTAGTATTGTATAGAGTACCCTAGTGTGACTTTGTGAAAAGCCAATATACTTTCATCAGTTACACAAATGCTCTTTCCAGCTGCCTTTGTAAAATCCCACAATGGGATGTGTCTCCGCCGCAAGGAGTTTTTATGAATTCCGACCTGATGCCGTTGCCTGAATCCTCCAATTCTTCTGCCTCTAACCAGGGCCCAGCTAACGTAGAGGCAGCCGCTAATGTTCATATAGCAGTCCAGTCCTCTAAACTTGAAAATTCGCCTGTCAACCCCAGTGAGACTGACTCAAATGGGAACTTGATTAATCGACAGCAACCGATTCCGCCTCCCAGCGAACCGATGCAATATCGAGCGATCGGGTTAGTCCGAGGTCGCTATCATGCCAGCAGCGAACAATTTACCCAAGGTACTCTGCTAACCGCAGATGGTGTAGAACTCAATGCCGTCCTCCTAGGCCGGATTATGAGTTTAGTCAAGAATCACCTAGATTTAGAAAAAGAACACCTTTGGGTAGTATATCCACGTACAAGACAAGAAAATGATACCTTGCATATCCAAATCGTCGGAGTTTGGGAGCCAGAAAATCTGGCTAAAAACTCAACAGATGAGGACGAGTCAGATTTGGAACTGCAAGAGTTAGAGACACCTGATGATGGCTTATCCGAGAACTCTGAACTAAGTACAACTGCCCTGATACCTTCATCAGAAGTTGCAGATGGTGGTTTTTCTGTTCGTGGTGAAGTAGTATACCAGTCTTTTGATGCTAAAAGCTTGGTAGTCAAAATTAGGCAGGCTCCACGCAAATCAACTGACAAACCCAAGTATTTTAAGTTGAAATTGAGGGGCGTGCTGACCACTAAAGCAGTAGGAAAATTTTGGGACTTCCAAGCCAAGCGCGAAGCTGATGTTTTGGTAGTAGAAAAAGCTGAGGCGATCGCTGACTTGCCCAAAAAACGCAGACCACCGTTCAAAGGTGGGCCTCGTGCTGGCGGTGGTGGTAGTGCTGGTGGTAGAAAACCATTTCCCCCCAGACGCAGTGGCGAAACCCCTCGTCCTATCAAGAAAACAGGCGGAGGCGGCGACACCTCTGTGGTGTCAAAACCTATCCCAAGAACGCCCGCTCCTAAACCCATCAAGCGACCAAAACCGACTCAAGAGTAGGGCATGGGGCAATTCAATTTTGGATTTTGGTGAAGCAGCGCGGTCTTCTCCCAAGGGGAGACGCCAAGGGCGATGGGGGTTTCCCCCATGAGTGACTGCTGAACCCGAAGGGATTTTAGATTTTGGATTAAATTCCAATCTAAAATCCAAAATCTAAAATCTAAAATTCTTACTCCCCACTCTTAAAAATCCGTCCGACGGTCTTGGGGTAGAAAAGATCGCTCCATCGGAATCGGGGAAACTGGTTCTGTGAGGGTAAACGTACCCGCTTCGATCCACTTTTTCAACTCTAGGGCGACTTGCCTAGAAAAAAACAAGCTCGCTAAAGGGGCAGAGCGTAATGCTTTGCCCTCAATGGTGATCCGCCCAGATTTGAGTTGGGCGTAACTCACCAAGCCAAAGGTGGGACGGACGCGCCGGGGAATAGAAAAATCTACTATTGGGGCTACTAAGTCTTGATCTTGGACGGCACAGTGTTCAACTACTTGTTCATTTAATACAGGGAGTGGGACACCAACGCCTAACATCAATGAAGGCCCATAACTTTTGAAATAACATCCCCGCACCCAATGAGCATCCATTTGTTTGGCATCACCAATTAAAGCTAAAGTGGCGGAAGGCCCAATCGGTGTACGATTAGCTAAACGCTTTTGTAAGGGGAAGTGCTGAGTGCCTTCCCAGGCGACATAGCCAATACCGCCACCTAAAAAAATTCGAGTACCTATACCAACGAGTTGCAAATCGGGATCGTTGAGTAAGGGGGAAATCGCACCGGGATTAGAGTAAACGGCATTCCCCAGACGCGGTTGTAAAGGGCCGAGATAGGTGAAGAGGGGGCGATCGCCACCATTTACACCAACAATAAAATTTTGATAAAGATTGCGCGGATTAAATAAATAAAACTGATTAATTGTGTCACTGGTAATGGTAGTTTCAAAATTTGCTCTGGGGTAACAATCTGTTACTTGCCCTTGCGCTTTCACGTGTATAGATTTACCAGCGATCAAATCTTCGATTACATGACCGCCTCCACGTTCTCGGACTTCTTCTCCGTCCGTCGTCTCTACAGCAGAACTCGCACCCAAATATAAATCTACTGCCCCAAAACCAGAGTATGCTGGTACACCGTCTAACCAGCAGCGACGAATTTTTATCGGGGGGTCAGTGTGTCCTAGATTAATAATTGCACCACTTGATTCCATCGGCTCAAAGGTGCCAGTGGTAATTACATCAACTTCTTTCGCAGCTTTAGTAACACCGATTTCTACAACTCGTGCTTTTAATTCTTCAGTTGTCAACACTACCGCACGTTGGCGGCTGATTTTCTCATTAATTTCTGCAATTGTTCGCATCTTAATTTTGAATTTTGCATTTTAGATTGAGCCGTGTTGCAAAATACCCGATGCTCAAAAAAGTCGGGGATTTTGTTGTTCACGAATAATTTTAAATAGCTAGAATCGCCTTGTTATTTAATCGCGAATCGAGTCACTAATCTTCTTGTTTCAAAATATCATCATCAATCGAGGGATTCTCATTAATATTTGGATTTTCTGATGTCCAATTATTATCTGCTCTAGGAGATTCAGAAACTATGACAAACTCAGTTTCTTTTCTATGGTTATTACCCCATTCATCTAAAACATCTTTAATCAACACTTCTTGCAACCAAATCTTAGCGACAACAGTTAGGGGTAGCGCCAGAAATAATCCTAAAAAACCAAAGAAAGTCACGAAAAACAGTTGGGCAATTAAGGTTACGGCTGGTAGCAAAGAAACTTGTTGTGCCATCACAATTGGCGTGATAAAACTGCTCTCAACCTGCTGAATGACAACGTATAAAATCAAGACAGCGACAACTTTCCAGGGTTCATCTAACAGAGCGATCGCCATTGCTGGCACCACACTCATCGTTGGCCCAAGGTTGGGAATTAAGTTTAAAAATCCTGCTAAAATTGATAAAGCTAGTGCTGCCTTTATACCCAAAATTGACAAGCCAATTAGACTCATCAGCGCCACTACAAACATGGCAATGGAAGCACCTGTAATCCATCCCTCCAAAGAGACTTCGCATTGATTTAAAATTCCTTCCACTCGCCGCCGATAAAATGAGGGGAAAAGCCGCACAAATACTTTGCGATAAGCTAAAGGGTCGGCTAAAATCATTCCTGTTAAAACTAACACTAGTAAAATCTTAAGTACAACTTCCAAAGAGCCAGATACAAAGGCGAAGGAGTCTCCCAGTATTCGATTAACGAAGGGCTGTGCTTGTTGAATGAGGCTATTGATATCTGGAATGTAAGGAACTAACTCATCAGGAATACGAGTTCTCAGGGTGTCAAGCCAACCATTAAAGCGCTCAAACCCTTTAGGAACCTGATTGGTTAGTTCTTGAAACTGCTGTGCAAATGGCGGCACAATTAGCCAGAAAAAACCCACGATGCCTGCGAAAAAGATGGCTACTGCTAAGAGGACGGCGAATCCACGCTTCATCCCCAAATGTTGGAAGCGTTTTGCTAGCCGGTTTAAGGTGGTGGCTAACACAACTGCGGCAAACATTAGCAAAAGCACTTCCCGAATTTGCCACAGGATGTATAAAGAAAGAACTATGGCGATTAAGCCGATCCATTGACCGAGGTTCACAGGCTGACTCCCAACGGTTGGCGAGATGCAATTTTCTTGTAATTCAGCTAGGTTAGCTGATTTTAGTAACTTGTGTGTAGATGAATTGAATTAATTTTGTTTCTGGGCTTGGAATCGCCACAGGAGTGCGATCGCTATTATTACAATCGGCAACAATACTATAATTAGCGCGTTGGTTGCTGTCGCCGGAATTGATAGACTTGGCCCTGCATACTTAATCAATACCGATAACAAAGCCGAGAGTAAAAGCAGTTTCAGAACCAATCCTAGTTGATTTTCCATAAAATTAAGGCATACAATTTTTTGTGGGCAGAGGATTTTGTGCTGTACCGCCCAGTTTCTACAATAAACCTACAGATACAATCTTTTGCAACTTTCTCTAGGCAACCTTGCGGAACGCTTTTTACGTCAAACTCAACCAGCCAAAAACTTGTTCTACAGTCAGTTCCAACTCGATACCCTCAAGAATAGGTAATTTATCAGCACCTTCGTATAATTCCACTCGTTGTCCAGGAAAAATCCCCAGCACACTTTCGTCTTCTGGGTTGATTAACCAGCCAAGTTCAGTACCATTGCGCGAACAATGCAATAATTTACTCAACACTTTTTTTAACTTTTGATCTGGGGAAAGAATCTCAATTGCCCAGTCGGGATGTATTTCAAAGCGATTAACAATTCTGCCAGATGGAGTTTTAGGAATTCTATCCCAGCGAAACACAGACACATCAGGGACGATAGAAGCGCCGCCAAAAGTACAGCGCAGTTCTGAGAAAGCGTAAGCAATTTTTTGGCTTTCAGTTACGTTATTAATGACATTACAAAATTTAGCCTGTAGTCGGCTATGTTCACCTTGACGCATTGGTTTTTGAATGATTTCTCCATTGATAAAATCTGATGCTGGTTCAGTTTCCGGCAGTTTGAGGAATTCGTCTAAGGTTAGTTGGGGTTGAGTTGCGATCGCCATAAGTGAGTGAAATAAAAGAGATGGTTTGGGGTATTCTGAATTCTGTTAGCGCCGCGGGCGTAGCCCATTCTATCTTCTGACTCCTTCTCATTGTTCTTCACTCTTTTCCTGAAGAAGCGATCGCCAATCTTCAATCGCTTTTTCTGTCCATAACCAATTTTTAGCTAATTTGTCTACTTGGAAATTTACTGGATCAGATTTGAGAACCATTTGCCGCAACTTGATCGCTTCATTCAGATACTGTGTCTGTTTACTACTAGATTGAGTAAGTGCAGATTTATAGAGTCCAAGAGCTAAACCAGCATAAGAAGTTAAAGCATCTTGAGGAACTACCGGATTTGTAGATGTTGCGGCGCTAGAGTCTGAATTCTGCTCTTTGAGAGCTAAATTCAAAGCCTTGAACCAAGAATCATTGGCTCGATTCAAATTACCTTCTGCGTAGTAAGCAAATCCCAAAGCGTTATTATATAAAAGCGATTCTGGTTTAGCTTTTGCAGCAGTTTCCCAATAACGACGCGCATCATCAACGCTATAGTTATTATCTCCAGTTTGAATAGACTGCCATGCTAATCGTCCCTTAAAAAAGTTTACAGATGGATCGTCAGCTTGTTTACTGGGAATTAGTTTTAGAGCAGTTTCAGCCGCAGCCAGTGCGCCACGATTGAGTAGTTCTTCTACAGCCAACAACCCACCTTGCAAGTCACCCTGGCTCAATTTTTCCGTAGCGGTGGCAGTGACAATTCCAGTCGTGGCTGTTTCTAAATCGATATTTTGCGGCTTTTGGATAGGTAAAGACTCGGTGGGAATTACAGGTATCTTAGGCAGAGTTCCTTGGGGTCGATTTTGCCACCACCAATTTAAACCGATCGCAGATGCTAATGCACTAATTCCCACAATACCCACAATCGACCACAGCTTGAGGCGACGAGTACGAGGTCTTGGTGGGGCTGGTTGCGATACCTGGGGCGAGCTACGCCTACGCAAAGAATTAGAATTTTGCCAATTTCCTTCAAAGTTCCCAACAGTTGTAGGGGGTGGCGGTGGAACTTCTCCCCACAAATCTGCTTCCTCCTCTGAAGAAGTCATTTCCTCTGAAATCTGACTTTGGTGAAGACTATTATCGCGGATTTGTTGATCCGATTCAGTTGAAGCTTTTTGGTTATCTAGTTGCCGAAACAAATCCGAAACTATTGCAGAATCTTCCTCATAACTTGGGTCATCATACTCAATTTCATCAACCAGATCGCCCCAAGTATCTTCACCCAGCCAGTCTAATCCAGAAGAGTCACGGGTCAAACCAGAAGGAATCATTTCTTCCATTCCTAAAGGCATCTCGGAATCATCTGCGATCGCAGAGTACATCGTGGAAGTTATGCCTAAAGGTGAACCGTACTGCTTCAACGACTCCGCACTTTCGGATAAATCACTTTCCTGACTCAGAAAACCGTCAAATTCTGGCTGGAGATATAAAATCGGTAATGCCCAGTACATCTGGTGAGAACTATATGCAGAAATTAATCCTTGGCGTACCCGACTGACGCACAAATCTACTGGATATCCCTGACTCAAATTGCGGTAAAATAATTGTGTGAGCGTCAACGCCACTTCATCAGGAATTCGTTCTGACATCGCCAAAACGCTTCTAATTCCGCGCTTCACCAAACTTTCTGCCAAGTTTCGTTCGCCAGTATCACCAGAGGGATCGGATGCAGCTGTGTATGCTCCCAAGCAGGAATTAAACACTGCCATTTGGATATTATTATTGACGAGCAAACCAGCCAAATCGTCTCCACTCAAAATTTCCGTTAAGCCAGTCCTGCGACTAGCAAGATAAATTTCTCCGCCATTACCACCTAGGTTACTGTGACCAGAGTAGTGGAGAACATGATATCTGCCTTGTTCTAGGGCTTGCGTCAGTTCTTCCCGTCCTGGCTGATCTAATACAGTCAGTTCAATTTGGGGGAAACGATTGCTACCTTCAGCAAGTCGTGGTATTCGGTGAAGTTCCGCTTGCAGTTTGATAGCTTCCTGTTTCTGTAAGTCTAGGCGAACTTGATCTGAGGGGGAAGCAATTACCATCAATACTTTGATACCACCTTGTTCTAGTGGCGTAGGCATATTTCGCGTAGGCGTAGCCCCCCGCAGGGATCGCAAAGGGGAAGTCCCCAAAATTCCACTTTGGAAACGAGAAAATGCGACATAAGGCCCAGTAGCTAGAGGGCGATCGCCTGCGTGCATCACTTCCCAAGGTAGACGAGCTAATCTAGTGTCTTTTAACCCCAAGCGCAAGCGCAGTACTTGTTGATGGTTCTGGGCAATACCTTGGGCAGTAATCCAACTATCTCTGAGAGTGCCTTGAAATAAGGCGTTATAAAATTGTTGACCCAACGCCACCAAATTAACAGAGTTTCTGGCAATGTCGCTTTCATGCCCGCCAGAGGCAAATGGATCTCCTTGCAACACCGACTTCAACGGGTCATTCATCAAATGCCCAGCAGCCATCAACCAATCAGCTATAGGCCAAGTCACCAATTCTTCAGCCAATGGTACCCCAGGCGCGACTTGTTCCGTCCGCACCAAGTAGTCATTTTGCCCTACTGGGGTTACGGAAATATGGAATTCCTGGGTCACAACTTCTCCTATCCGCCTCCTAAATCTGGTTTGAAACGCGAAAGTTTCAAGTCGATTTTTCGCTCTCTCTGATAACTTAGATGCATCCCACCCCTGAATGTTTCTAATTCGGTGTCGTTTTGGCTTCTGCCTTTACAACTTTATCCGGATCGGATTACTTAGGACTAGAACACTTAATTGGTAGATGCACCTTGATCTTCAACTCCCCTAGCTGGCTAACACCCACTGGGGGTTTTTTTATTTTGGCAAACAACAGCAACTTTTGACGCAGATATTCTCTACCAGAAAATAGTGCTTAATCCTAGAATACTTGATTAGTAGATGGATGTCCCTTGATCTTTAACTCCTCTAATCAGTTAATATCCCCTCTTGTTTTTTGACACACGACAATAATCAATTTTATAAAAAATTTATCCGGAGCATGGTAGTTAAACCTAGAACATATAAGTGGTAGATGCACCCTGATAACTAGCTCCCCTCGTTGGCTAACGCCCACTGGGGGTTTTTTTATGAAGAAGTAAGCACAAAACTTACACACTTAAAACCTTAAACCTATATACTTCTCATCCTCAAAGAAGCTCTTGCTAGCCCGTTTCAATAGTCAGCGAACTACTCCAAAGGAATATAGGCGCGTATTTTCCACTCAATGGAGATTTTCAGGAAACCACTAGTACCGCAAGGCGGAAGTCAAAAGTCAAAAGTCAAAAGTCAAAAGTCAAAAGTCAAAAGTCAAAAGATTGATATATCAAGGCTTATGCCTGTGAAATGGTAGGTTTATGTACGCCGCGTTGTACTAGTAATCTAGTAATCTGTCAATAAATAATTGATGGATAAATTCTCTGTAAAGACGGTGATTTATCGCGTCTCTCTAACCGTCAAAATGAACATCACCCTTAATTTAGTCCATTTTCTCCGGAAGATGCGGTATGCCCTTAGAAAAAATTATTGGTAGATGCACCCTGATAACTCTACTCCCCTGGTTGGCTAAGGCTCACTGGGGTTTTTTATTTCAAAAAATAACTGACCTTGATAACTCACTCCCTTGTTTAGTAAACACCCACTGTTTTTTCTAGTTGCATAGGTGTAGACCTCATAGACATCGCCATCACCCTTAATTTAGTCCATTTTCTCCGGAAGATGCTGTATGCCCCTAGAAAATATTATTGGTAGATGCACCCTGATAACTAACTTCCCTAGTAGGTTAACACCAACTGGGGTTTTTTTATTTCAAAAAATAACTGACCTTTGTACAAATTTATCCGGAATACCGTGTTAAACCTGAGAACACTTAATTGGTAGATGCACCCTGATAACTAACTCCCCTGGTTGGCTAAGGCTCACTGGGGGTTTTTTTGCTTAGACTCGTAGCAGCTTGTCATTAGACATTTCCATAGCATAAGCTGCCCACATCACTAGAATGCACCATTAATCTTGTTACTACTGCTGGTAGACCTTCAGTATCCTCATATTGCCAGAATAGAGTTAACCTGCTCACTCAATCCCTGACTCGCTTTCTTTTTATTGTGATCTAGAGATGGCACTTCAAAATGATTGCTATGATATTTAATCACATTCTTAATTTTTTTTCTATATTTTGACCTTTAATTTTTTGTTTCACACTAACCCTGCTATGAGAGAAGAGAAAAGAGAGCAGGGTGGTATGGAGAGAAACCCATCATTGAAATTGAATAAGAGTGTAGAATTCAGAATTACGCTGTATTTAATATCACTCTATTGATGACAAAATTGTTTTTTGTCATCAATCTACTTTAATCAAAAAAAATTGTTGATAAGTTCAAATTAATCAATATATAACCTGACGTTAATACTTAGTACTTAAATTAAGCGAAACATGATTATTTTTGTCTGCATAAGCGGCATCAGCCAGTCTTAATCTGTTATTCGCTGCTATTTGTTGGCTGTTAAAAATGTGTCAAATCTCAAAAAATATCTCAGTAATTTCTGTAAATATCTAGAGCTTTTATTTACTAAATTACTCATGTGATTGAGAGATGAACTGCAATAGCAACCTTGTAAGCCTTAAAACGGAGAACAAAGAATGAAAGGACGCTTTCACCCTAAAAACAATTTGACCCTCAACCCATCCGGTAACGAGTCAATTCGTGATGTGATTGACCGCGTTAGCTTGAGTCGGCGGCGGTTCATCATGACGGCTGTGGGTACATCAGTGCTAACTGTTCTGGGTGATGTTTCCATCGGTGGCTTTCTTCAAAGTGTTGATGCAGCCCCTATTCCCAAGGGAACTGGATTTGCTGGCATAGGCTTCAAGAGCGTTCCACCAAATCTACTCAACCCAGCTACAGGACTTCTGGAAAAGGATCTTGTCAGTGTTCCTGAAGGTTACACAGCTAAAGTGCTGATTGCTTGGGGAGATCCCATCGCACCTGGTGGCCCAACTTGGCTACCAGATGCCTCCCAAGATGCCGCTGCTCAAGAAAAGCAGTTTGGTATGCACGCTGATGGGATGCACTATTTCACTTTACAGCCAGGGAATGTTGTTGGTCGGACAGTAGGTTCACAAACAAGATCATTAAGAGGCTTTTTAAATCAGCCTATCAATACTGGTCTACTGTGCGTCAATCATGAGTATACCCAAGAATCGATTTTGCATCCTGATGGTTTGGATGTAGTCACAATTGCCAAAGTACGTAAATCTCAGGCCGCTCATGGCGTGTCTGTTGTAGAAATTTCCAAAAACGGCAATGAATGGGGTTTCAATCGTAATTCGTCTTATGGTCGCCGCATTACCGGCAACACCGAGATGCGAGTATCGGGGCCTGCGGCTGGCGATGCATTGTTGAAGTCGAAAAAGTTTAACATTACGCCAACTGGCTCTGTTGATACTGGCACACTCAATGACGGCTACACCGCCTATGGTACTCTCAACAACTGTGCCCACGGCTACACTCCTTGGGGCACTTACTTAACCTGTGAGGAGAACTGGAACGGCTACTTCGGAAACCTTGGTGAAGAGCTAGTTTCAACTCCAGGGATTGAAGACTCAGAGATTGTACAAGGACAGAATCGTTACGGTCTTTCACCTTCAGGGTTTGGCTATCGCTGGCATGAAGTCGATCCACGCTTCAACAATCGCACGAACCCACTCGAACCCCATTTATTCGGCTGGATAGTTGAGATTGATCCCTACAATCCGCAAAGCAAACCAGTCAAACGTACTGCCCTTGGTCGGTTCAAGCATGAGAGCGCTCAGGTTGTTGTTGACGACAATAACCGTGTTGCTTTCTATCAAGGTGACGACGAGCGTAACGATTACATCTACAAGTTCGTTTGTGCCCAACCTTTCAATCCCGGCAATCGTGATGCTAACCGCGATTTGCTCGACAACGGTGTTCTGTACGTTGCTAAATTCAATGACAACGGTACTGGCAATTGGCTTCCTTTAGTCTACGGTGAGAATGGTTTGACACCAGAGAATGGTTTCAGAAACCAAGCTGAAGTGCTGGTTAAAACAAGACAAGCTGCGGATCGAGTCGGCGCAACCATGATGGATCGTCCAGAGTGGGTAGCTGTACGTCCTCGGATTAGTGGATATAAAGAGATTGAAGTCTACTGCACGTTGACCAACAATAATCGTCGCGGCACAACCCCAGTTTCGTCTAACCAGCCAGATGGCTCAACCACAGGAGGTAGTGCGCGTCCTCCCGTAGATGCTTCCAACCCACGTCCTGACAACCGTTACGGTCACATCATCCGTTGGCGTGAAGATGGACGCAGTGTCGTAGCTACAACTTTCAAATGGGATATTTTCGTTGAGGCTGGCGACAAAACCAGACCTGAACCAAATCTTCAGGGCAACATTAAAGGTGATGACTTCAGTTCACCAGACGGTCTGTGGTTTGACGACTTCGGCCGCCTTTGGATTCAGACTGACCACTCAGGCGATGGTGTCGGTGATTTGGTAAACATTGGTAGTAACACTATGTCGTGTGCTGACCCCAATACCAAACAGGTTAGGCGCTTCTTGACCAGCCCCACAAATTGCGAGGTAACTGGTGTAATCAGCACACCAGACGGCAAAGCAATATTCATTAATATCCAGCACCCAGGCGATGGTTCAGGCCCCTCGAATCCTACGGAATTTAGTAACTGGCCTAACAGTCAAGATTATGGCCCATCCGGTCGCCCACGTTCATCAACGGTAGTAATTACCCGAAATGATGGTGGCGTTGTTGGTGGTTTATAAAGACGATAGGAACAGATTTATTTAGCGAAGTATCCTAAATAGTTTTAAATCACCTTAATTCTTGACCCTAAACCGGGCAAGAATTAAGGTGATTTACTTAAAATATGGGAATCTATTCCAAGAAGGCTGCTTCCTCTTGTCAAGCTACTGGAGGCTCCGCCTCTCAGAATGGTTCCCAGCCTTCAGGCTGGGAACCAGTCAAGTATTAACCCACAAATTTTGTTGCTCTCTTCTTACGTTGCATCCACAATCCCATAACAGCAGCAATAGCCGTACCACCAACAGCTAACGGTTCAGGTACTTTAGTGTAGCTGACAGTACCTACTTCTGTTGTATTTACCGAATCGGTAATCAGATAAAATCTATTTCCTCCCACTTCTGGAGTACTAGGATCACTGCCAATTACAAACTGATCTGCAACAAAATAGCTCAGTCCCTGAACTTTGCCATTATTGAAGCTGGCTATAGGAAAACTGTCAAAATCAATATCATCTGCCTCTGTATAGTTAGTACCTAAGTAGTTGAATGCAACTGCTAATCCATTCTCAACTCCCAATGTCTCAAGACCTGTATTGGTTAAGGTCGAGTCATCGTATTGAAAAGAGCCGAAATACTGACCAGGATTGTCGCCAGATGTGGCATTTACAGTAAAACTGTAATTAACCAAGGCAGCTTGCACCGGTTTAGCACCCATAGCAGCAATAGACATCGCAGCTGCAACGGTCGCAATACCAAGATTTTTAGCTAATTTCATCAGAAAATACTCCAGAGTTAAAAAATCAATAGTCCTGTAATTTCACTTACATAAGCTTTTAACCACTGCGTACAGGTTAAGAAATATCAAACAAAAGATTATTATCGTAAAATCTTTACGATCACCAGAGATATATAAATTTACTATGAAGCGATAATTCCACTTATCCACTCAACATAAAAAGGTTTCAAGCTGCTCTGACTTTTCACGTTATGTGGAAAAGGTAACGATTAACCTAACCCCCTACCCGCATCGGGTAGGGGGAAATTCAAAGTCTCTCTTCCTTTAAGGCTACGGTGTACACACAAGTGGTATCTGCAAGGGTTTCAAGCTTTCTAGACCCAATAAAATTGTCATTACGAGCGGAGCGAAGTAATCGCATAATCCCGTAGTTTTTGCGATTGCTTCGTCGTTCCTCCTCTCTACGAGACGCTACGCGAACGCAATGACAGGTTTCTGGAGCGATTCAACAGCTTAGGGCTAGACGACGAAACCAAGTGTGAGGTGTAATTTCAAGACTTGTGTGTACACCGTAGCCTTAAAGGAAGAGAGAAGAGGTTTTCCAGATGCCGCTGAATTGTCAGTCAGGCTGCTGATTTGAGTCAGTTTTTGTCATTCCAACACTTTTGTTATCGTCAAATTCTCATAAAATCCGATGAAAATAATTCACCAAACTCTATTGGTAGTCAGTGAATATGCAAATCGGAAGCTCATAATCTTCAAATATTTTTGGAAATTAGTGAAAAGGATTATTATTATCAATATATATTTAGATAACGTATCTTCGCGCATCAAAAAGGTTTTTATTGCCTGTATTAGCAGAAGCCAAAAGATAATGGTTATCATCCTCTATTCTGCTTGAGAAGATGATTATAAGTTTTGACTACAAATAAAGTTCTTGTGCAATCAGCAAGAAATTACTAATAGGATATTTGCTCCTTACTTTGCTGGAGACTGCACGGATTATTCTGCTTTAATTTATCAGTTTTAACACAAGCATTACCATTTCTTAAATTAAGTAAGATAACTTTTTTATAGGTTCATATTTTTTCTGCTGTTCACAAATTTGTGAATTTAACCCTCATACCAATTGAGCGAATACTATACTGTAAAAAGGTTTTTAAGTAATGCTTTCACTTCAATGGTGTGGATGTGAAGATGATTTAGGAAAAGTATTTAATAATCAGCAAAAATCTAAAGCTTTGTGGATAACAGTAGGTTTACTTGCTGTTTTTTTTATTGCTGAATGGAGCGTGGGTTTATGGAGTCAAAGTTTATCGTTACAGGCGGATGCAGGGCATATTCTATCGGATATTACAGCTTTGGCGATATCGCTACTTGCTAGTTTTTTGGCACAGCAACCAGCTAAGAAAAAAGCAACCTTTGGAAATCAGCGGATTGAAGTTTTAGCAGCTTTGTTGAATGGATTAAGTTTACTTGCGATCGCAATTTTTATCATACAGGAAGCTATTCAACGCTGGCAACATCCAGCAAGCATTTTGGGCTTACCAATGTTAGGGATTGCCGTCTTAGGTTTAATCGTCAATTTGCTCAACATTACTTTGCTTCATCCCCACACTCACAACGATTTAAATCTGCGCGGAGCTTTGCTTCATGTCATTGCTGATACTGCTAGTTCTGTCGGCGTAATTATAGCTGCTTTAGCAGTTCATCTTTGGGATTGGTGGTGGGCAGATGTCGCTATTAGTTTAGTCGTTGCAACTTTTACAGGTTTAAGTGCTTTCCCTTTAGTGCAAGAAAGTTTAAAGATTTTTTTGGAGTATGCACCGGAATCAATTGACCCTGTTGAGGTGGAAATATCTCTCCAATCTTTTCCTGGGGTTGTGCAAGTAGAAAAACTCCACATCTGGACACTTAGCTTAAAGAAGGTAATGCTTTGTGCCAATTTGACAGTTGAATGTACAACTATCCAAGAACGCGATCGCTTACTCAATAAGTTGGAAAATCACATCCGAAAAACTTTTCAGATTGCTGAGATAACTTTGCAGCTAACTAGCTGTGAAAAACCTTCAATACTGCCAATCCATCCTTTATTTAATCAAGATTTAGTTTTAATGTTATCTCCTAACAAAACACATTAGAACCAGAATATCTTTTCTAAAATTTATACCGAAATTAATTAAATTAACCTTTAAAAATAATGCTTATTGACATTCATTTTAATTGTCAAAGCATAGCGATCGGCTATTTACTAGGAGGTTTCCTGATGATGAGTTTCATTCAACAATCCCCAATGATTTCATTACTTAAACAGTACAAGCGCACCTTGGCTTGGTTCATGTCTGGTCTGGTTTTGGCAGTTTTATTGTTTTTCGGAACATCAAATCAACAACCAGCAACCGCCTCTAATCCAAGTTATGCCAGAACCGCTACTCAGGTAGATGTAACTGCAACATACTCAGACTTTGGTGCTAGTCATCTAGAACCAAATTTTTATCAGTATTAACGGCTAATACTTGCTCAATTAATTTTAAGGCACACTGTAATGATTTCATTTTTGCAAAAGTACAAGCGATCGCTAGCCTTGACTATGACTGGCTTGCTCTGTACCGTTCTGCTGGTATTTGGTAATTCTGTTTTTCAGCCCACCCTGGCTGCTGGTAATGGAGTTAACGTAATTATCATGATTGGCGATGGTATGGGTTGGGAGATGGCACGAGCCGCAGCAGTCGCCAAAGGTGCGCCTTTTTACACTAGTGGTAAAGGGTCTGGTCTTAGCTTCCAAAAGCTAACTGGATATGGGCTGGTAACAACTTACGGCACAACGATTCAGGGAAATACACCAGCCAATCCAACAGATCAGCCTCATCTAACAGGTAACTCTGCTCTAGATAACTCTGATCCACTCACGGGTGCAAGTCCTGTTCGTCCCAACTTCTCATTCCAGCCTACTCCTTTTAACCCTGGCAATCGAGCCGATGGCAATAGCCTAGAGGATGGTAATCTGGCGGGTTATGACATCAGTAAGGGCGGCCCTGTTCCTTGGGTTCCTTTGACCCCTGCTAATTCTGGTACTTATGACAAAGATTACATCAAGTACAGTTATCCCGACTCTGCTAACACAGCTACAACTCTGTATACAGGGGTAAAAAGCTTTAACAACGCGATGGGGGTAGACATTTACGAGAAGAAGTTGAAAACCATCCTGGAAATTGCCAAAGAAAAAGGTAAGTCTACAGGTTTGGTAACATCTGTACCTGTTAGCCATGCAACGCCTGGTGCTGCGGCTTCTTTCGTAAATCGTCGTAGCAAGTATGACAGTGTTTACGACCCCAGCAAGACCAACCAAGACAGCATTTTGCAACAGACATTGCTGAACTTTAAACCCAATATTTTGTTGGGTGGCGGTCATCCTAAAGATTTTCAAAATAGAGATAGCACAAGTACAGCAGAGGGTGTCTTTAACTATACCTACATTACAGAAGACACTTACCAGCATCTGAAGAATAATCCTACGTCCAATCGTTACGGCTATACCTTTTTGGAACGTGGACCAAATGCAGCTGAGACACTGCTAAACACGGCTGCTAAAATCGACCCCAACAAGGGAGGCAGATTATTTGGTCTATATGGTGCGCGTGGACAAAATGGCAACATTCCTGTTAGTTCCTCTAAGGGTGACTATAGTTTGACAGGTTTGGACAACTTCTCACTCTATAGCTCTGTTGTCACGCGTGGAACTCCAGCTACCTGTCCTTCAGGTCAGATAATTACTGGTAGTATTGGCGAGTGCGTTCCTGTCATTGATGCAGCTGGTAATCCTATCGCTCCTAATGCTCCTGCACCTGATACAGTCCGTCCTTTGGCTCCTGGTGAAACCGATGCCAGTTTTATCGCTAAAGAAATTAACGAAAATCCGACTTTAGCTGATCTGACCAAAGCAGCTTTAACAGTTTTAGGTAAAGACAAAGATGGCTTCTGGTTGATGGTTGAAGGAGGCGATATCGACTGGGCTGGTCATGACAACAACATGGATAACCTGATTGGTAGCATGAATGATTTTGATAAGTCAGTCCAGGAGGTCATTACTTGGGTAGAAAATAATGGTGGTTGGAGTAAGAACTTGCTATTGGTTACTGCTGACCATGACCATTATCTAACTTTGAATAATGACTTTGCCTCTAAGTTAACTCCCAATCCTGACCCCAATCAGGCTAGAGGCTTGAAATATAACGCCAAAGACATCACCTTCGTGAAGCACAATCCTACTGATGCTGGTCACTTCTGGGGGTCTGATCCAAATTACAAGTACCTCTGGGGTAGCCATAGCAGCCGGGTTGTACCTGTTTACTATCAGGGCGCTTACGCATCAGCTCTGACGCGATCGCTAGGACAAGGCTTCGAGATTACAGATAGCTCTGGAACTTACACTGTGCCTGGTGTTCGGGGTGTGGTTGACCAAAGTCATATCTTCCAGGCTATGAAAACTGCGATCGCAACTCCGTAAATTCAATACACCGCTTCACTAAACACTAACTGAAAAGCTCTGTGTTGCAGAGATGTGGTAACACACGTCTCTGTTTCACAAAACTATTGCGGTATTTTTGCTCCAGTTCTTTTATCAAGGGAAACAAATGACTGATTCCATCTTCCATAAGTTAGCAGCTGCAACGGTAGGAACTGCTTTGATTTTTTCGTTAGGCGAGGCTATCCCCGCCCAAGCAGTAGCCCTAACTTATAATTTTTCTAACGACGATAAAACCCTCATAGGCAGTTTTTCGTTTGACCAAGCAGCAGCAGCAGACGATCAAGAAGTAACGATCGCCGAAGGTTTAAAGATTTCTGCTACTTTTGGTGGACAGTTATACACCGAAGCTGATGATCCTTTAGCCTCAGTTTTCACCGATTTTTCGGGAAGAATTTTCAACGAAGCGGGGTTAGGGTTGTATTTTACACCTGGCACTTTTAACGTCTTCCGCGAAAGTTTTATCAATTTGAATGATTCCACTGACGCAGGTGTTCAGACCGTTACTTACACAAGCACAAGCGTTCCAGAACCAAGTTTGATGCTTGGATTGTCTGTGTTCGGGTTGGGTCTATTCTTAGGTAAAAAAACAGTATCTTCTAAACCATCAAGCACAAAAGCTTAAACCAGATTATCAAGAATCAACTTCTCTTAGGCGGTTGATTTGCATCTATCTAAAACAGGGTGGATAATCCCACCCTGTAGATTTTTAATATTTATTTAGTCTAGTGAAAACTGATACAAAGCCATCTAAAAAAAGTTTTATTTATTTATCGAGCGTAAAACCTCGTCCCCTTGTGGGCGGGGATGTAAGCAAGCCAGAGTCTCTGGTACAATACGGATACCTATCTGAGACATGACATTTCTTGACTGCAACTCGGTCTGTTGGAGAACAGGAAAAAGTGGTTTGTCTGTGACGATAGAAGTGGTCAAAGACCAGCCCCGATGAGAGTTCGGGATGCCCCAGGAGTGGGAAGAACAGAAACTTCTTCTCTCTACTGCTAGTCAGACGGAGAGACAGGGT
>JBGTMK010000977.1:0-17042 GCA_041743605.1 Nostoc sp. | reverse complement strand
GCGATTGTAGAAAAGATTGTCACTCTATTTACTTCACGAGAGACAGAAATTCCTGTTGCGGCCGCTCTACAAAGACTCGCTGATGAACCGAGATATACTACCCTGTTAGCAGCTCACATTGCGGCATGGGAACAAGTGTGGCAAGACAGTGACATTATTATAGAAGGCGATCGCTTGGCTCAATTAAGCGTCCGTTACAATCTCTTCCAATTACTAGCTGTAACACCGCGTCACGATAACCGAGTCAGCATTCCTCCCAAAACCCTTTCTGGTTTTGCCTATAGCGGACATATCTTTTGGGATACGGAAATATTCATCCTTCCCTTTCTCACCTTAACTCAACCAGCCCTAGCGCGGAACTTGCTCACCTACCGCTACCACACCTTACCAGGAGCTAGACGCAAAGCTCAAGAAGCAGGTTATCAAGGAGCGATGTTTGCTTGGGAAAGTGCTACTACTGGCGATGAAGTAACTCCGCGCTGGGTTCCTGCTCCCAACGGTGAATTAATCCGCATCTGGTGCGGTGACATTGAAGTGCATATCACCGCCGATGTTGCTTATGCAGTTTTACACTACTGGCAAACTACCAACGATGATGACTGGATGCGTGATTATGGCGCAGAAATTCTTCTTGATACGGCTGTGTTTTGGGAAAGTCGGGTGCAGTGGAACCAAGAGCGCCATAGCTATGACATTCTAGATGTGATTGGCCCTGATGAAAATCACGATCGCGTTGATAATAATGCCTTCACCAATCTTATGGTACGGTGGCATTTGCAGTCAGCTTTGGCGCTGTGGGACTGGCTCAAACAAGCTTACCCTGAAACCTCAGCAGAACTGGTACAAAAACTTAACTTAACCACAGAACGTCTGCACAATTGGGCAGAAATTCAAGAGCGCCTATTTGTCAATGAAGATGCCCAAACAGGTTTAATTGAGCAGTTTGAAGGCTTTTTCCAGTTAGAAGACGTTAACCTAGCTGATTACGAACCGCGCAGCAAATCTTTACAAGGTTTGTTGGGAATTGAGGCTACAAGCCAAAAGCAGATTCTCAAGCAGCCAGATGTATTGATGCTGTTGTATTTATTGCGCGATCGCTATGACTATAACACCCTCGTCACCAACTGGGACTATTACACCCAACGCACCGACCACAGTTATGGTTCTTCACTAGGCCCAGCGATTCACGCCATCTTAGCTTGCGACCTTAATAAACCAACCGAAGCCTATACACATTTTCTGCGATCGGCCTTGGTAGACTTAGAAGATGTAAGGCTTAACGCCGCCGAAGGAATTCACGCCGCCAGTGCTGGAGGAGTATGGCAAGCAGTAGTTTTCGGGTTTGGCGGTATTCGGATGACTCAATTTGGCCCCGTTGCTTGTCCCAACCTACCACCTAACTGGACGCGTTTGAAGTTTCGCCTGCAATGGCATAACGAGTGGTATGACTTCGACTTACAAGCCGAAACAGAAGTCAAAGTTCCTAAGAGTGCTGAGTTCCGAGTGCTGAGTGCTGAGTTGAAAGACCGCTTAAGTTGACACTAATGGTGTCTCTACCCGTCTCATATTTATGGTGGCATTGGTAGAGACACCTTGAATAACTCCTGAATTCTGACTCCTGAATTCCGCTGTATCTGTATAATCAAGAAAAATGACCAAATAACTCTAATATCCGTTGTCGCACTCGTTTTATAACTACTTCCTCCTCTGTAGATAACCCATCAAATAACATTTCATATATTAGTGGTACGCCCAACTCTAACTCTTCTAAAAGAGTCCGCTGACTAAATACATCTTCTGGCTTCCCTTCCAGCATCAGCCGCCCTTTATCGATGACAAAAACCCAATCTGCCCATCTATATACTAAATCTAAATCATGGGTTGCCATTAACAAAGTGGTTCCATCTCGATGAATTTTTTTCAAAGTTGCTATCAAGTTACGAGTATGTTTTATATCTAAATAGGCAGTTGGCTCATCCAACACCAACAGTTCCGGTTGCAACACCATTACATCAGCTATAGAAACTCGCTTTTTTTGCCCTAAACTCAGATGATGTACTGGTCTTTCTGCTAAAGTAGTCAGTTCAAATTCAACTAATGCTTGTTCTACTCGGTCTTTAATTTCTGGTTCTGGCAAACCTAAATTACACAAACCGTAAGATATATCTTCTTCAACTGTAGAAGCCACTAATTGTTGTTCTGGATCTTGAAATACTAGTCCAACCTTCTGCCGTAGTTTACCGAGATAATTACGATTATAACTTAATGCTTCACCACACCAACGTACAAGACCAGCATTCGGTTTATATAGACCGTTGGCTAATAAAAATAATGTCGTTTTACCACAACCATTCTGACCAATCAACGCGCACTTTTTCCCAGATGGAATTTTCATTGTTAGACCATTCAAAGCTGATTCCTGTGCGCCTGGATAGGTATAATACACCTGCTCAAATTCGAGTAAATATTCCTGCATTTCGCCAAATTTCTAATCCTATTAATCCTACACAGCCGCAAATTGCTTCGATGATATATCGCGCTTGGGGACGATAGCGGCGGGGATGCCAAACTTTCAATTCACTCACAAAACCCCGTGATTGCAGTCCGAGGGAGAACTGATTATATCGTTGTAAGGTGCGCTGTAATAGTTGTCCAATTAGTAATGCTAAACTTTTCATTCCATTACGCCAAGTGCGATAGCCACCACGAGAATTTTGGGCTGTCCACAATTCAGTGGCTGTGTTTAGCAGGATGAAAATAAACCGATACATTAGTAATAACAAATCGGTTAAAAGCACTGGAACTCGCAAGTAACGCAGAGTTTGTAATATTTCCGTAAAAGGGACGGTTAGCATCAGAAAATATAGGCAAGAAACAGATGCTAACGATCTGGTTAAAATTTCTAATGCTTGGATACTGCCACTCTGACTGATATAAATATAGAAGTGTCCGACAGTTAGTCCATACCACGAATCTGATTGTACGCTTGGCAAATTATTAATCGTAACTCCATTTACCATCAGTGCTGGTAAACTTGTCAAACAAAAAACTATGGTGAACATTAACAACCGGAAATAAACACCAGCCGGAATTCTTGCATAAATAACTGTCCAAATACTCATCCAAAGCGCCATTAAAATTTGTACTAAGGGATGGCTAGCAAGGGAAATAGCAAGAGTAGTAAATGCAAAAATTAGTTTATGTTCTGGTGGCAATCTTCGCAATCGATTAGTGTAAGCTAAAGTGTCTATTTGCAAGCTCATTCTTCACGTTTTCGTTGTTGGGAACGTCCTTTATACAATCCAATTGCATAACCAACTACTCCCGCACCCAAAGCCGCTTGCGAAGCAAATAATAAGCTTTCTATTTCCCCACTAGCTGGTTCAAAAAATGATTTAAACCAGGGTTTATATTCAGGTTGTATTTCATTAATAGCCTCTTCTGCTTTGCCATCAGCACCGGCAAACTCTCCATCGGGCACAAATATTAACGGTGCAACTGCTAAAGCTATAACTCCTACCACTAATAGCCAGTTACTTAATCCTTTTTTAGATGGACTCATTACTTTGACGCCCCTGCTTGATTAATTTCAACAATTCCAATTCTTGAGGATTATAAGATTGGAGCCAGTTCCATACCAACAATGTTAGCAACCCTTCACTAATTGCTAAGGGAACTTGAGTAATGGCAAAAATTCCGGCGAATTTAGTAAATGAAGCAATAAACCCACCAACAGGTGCAGGAAAAGCTAGGGCGAGTTGAATAGAAGTGATAATGTAGGTAAGTAAATCTGCGATCGCAGCTGCTAAAAATATGGCGATTTGTTGTTTACCACCTAACTTTATTGTCAGATTATATATCCAGTAAGCTACAAAAGGCCCAGCGATCGCCATCGAAAAAGCATTTGCACCCAGCGTTGTTAAGCCGCCATGTGCCAGTAACAAAGCTTGAAACAGCAATACTAAGCTACCCAAAACAGACATAGTAAGGGGGCCAAACAGCACCGCACCTAACCCTGTCCCTGTAGGGTGAGAACAACTACCTGTGACGGAAGGAATTTTCAACGCTGACAGCACGAAAGTAAAAGCACCAGCCAAGCCCAACAGTAATTTCAGTTCTGGGTTAGCTTGGGTAATGCGAGTTAAACTACGCAATCCTAGTATAAAAAATGGTAATGCCACAATCCACCAAAAAATTGCCCATTGCACTGGTAAAAAACCTTCCATAATGTGCATGGCGTAGGCGGGTTTGGGTAAACCAACTACTAAATAAAAACTGATAACTGCCATCAGGGTTAGACTGACTAACGCCTGTTTTGTTCTTTTCATAATCTGTACCTCGCAGATTTATGTAAACGAATTGATTCTAACCGGCGGGCATCCTGACTCACACAATTTTGGATTTTGGATTTTGGATTTTGGATTTTCAGATGGCTTCGCAATCCAAAATTTAAAATCTAACACCTAAAATCGGTTTACAGTTGCGGGACAGCGCCGGATTTACACCGGACTTTCCCCCTTGCGTCCGATGGCTGCTCCCCATCAGAACCGATTGGAGTAACTATATCACCATTACTAATTTTGAGCAGCGATTTTTTACCAAAATTCCGAAATACAGACAGGGTATATTTTAGCAGTAGGTCGATCACTACAATCACTGCTGATATCTTGGTAATTAGCTATACAAAAAGTTTACAGAGTCATGTTGAAGGTTTTTGCTGATCGTGGTGGTACATTCACAGATATTGTTGCTGTTACTAATAATCAAGCAATTATATATAGACTCTTAAAACATCCTGAACGATTTTTAATTGTTCCTCTGCCTAATCAGCAATGGATTATAGTCTACAAACTACTTTCAGAAAACCCCGAACAATATCAAGACGCAGCCATCCAAGGTATTCGGGATATCATGGGTGTTGCTAGCAACGAACCCATTTCTACCGAAGCGATAGAAGTAGTAAAAATGGGGACAACAGTAGCAACAAATGCTCTGTTAGAAAGGAAAGGTGTTGGCGTTGTTCTTCTCATCACCAAAGGGTTTAAAGATGCGCTCCGCATTGGCTACCAAAATCGTCCTAACATCTTTGCCCGTCATATCGTTTTACCAACCATGCTTTATGAGCAAGTGATTGAAATAGATGAACGTTACGATGCTAACGGCAATGAATTAATACCCATAAATATTGAACGAGTTAGAACTGATTTACAAGTAGTTTACCACACAGGAATTCGGAGTTGTGCTATTGTTTTTATGCACAGCGATCGCTATCCTGATCACGAACAAGAAATAGCCCAGCTTGCCCAAGAAATCGGCTTTACCCAAATCTCCGTATCCCATCAAGTTAGTCCCTTAATGAAGTTGGTTAGCCGAGGAGATACAACAGTAGTCGATGCTTATTTAACTCCTATTCTGCGTCACTATGTCAACCAAGTAGCGAGTGAATTACCCGGAGTGAAATTAATGTTCATGAAATCTGACGGGGGTTTAGTCGCAGCCGAACAATTTCAAGGGAAAGATAGCATTTTAAGTGGCCCGGCTGGTGGTATTGTTGGCGCGATTCAAGCTAGTAAAAGAGCAGGTTTCGAGTTAGTTATTACCTTTGATATGGGTGGAACAAGTACAGATGTTGCCCACTTTAAAGGAGAGTATGAACGACAATTAGATTCAGAAATTGCTGGGGCAAAGATGCGAGTTCCTGTATTAGCAATTAATACCATTGCTGCTGGCGGTGGTTCAGTTCTTTTTTTTGATGGTTCTAGTTATCGTGTCGGGCCTAAATCTGCCGGATCAAATCCTGGACCTGCTTGTTATCGGCGTGGCGGGCTATTAGCGGTTACTGATGCCAATGTGATGTTAGGTAAAATTCACCCACAATATTTTCCCTCAATTTTTGGAATTGATGGCAATTTACCTTTAGATAAAGACACTGTTATTCAGCAATTTACACAATTAGCGGAAGACATTCAAACTGCTACATTAAATCATTGTACTCCCGAAGAAGTAGCTGCTGGATTTATGGCGATCGCAGTGGAAAATATGGCGAATGCGATTAAAAAAATCAGTCTGCAACGCGGTTATGATGTCACCCAATATGTACTTTGTTGTTTTGGTGGTGCAGGTGGGCAAGTTGCTTGTTTAATTGCCGATACATTGGGGATGACAAAAATATTTCTACATCCTTATGCTGGCGTTCTCTCTGCTTATGGAATGGGATTAGCCGATGTACGGGCAATTAGAGAAGCAGGAGTTGAACAACCTTTAACTCAAGCATTAATCCCTCAACTACAGCAGTTAATGGAATATTTAGCAACTCAAGCTAGAAGTGAAATAGATGAAACACTTAGTCAGATAGAAATAGTCCAAAAGATTAACTTAAAATATGAGGACACTAACTCTATATTGACCGTTAATTTTGCCGATAATGTGGTAATAATGCGACATGAATTTGAGACTGAACATCAATCTCGCTATGGTTTCATTCAATTAGAGAAAAGCCTAATTGTCGAATCTGTATCGGTGGAAGTAATTCAGAAAATGGATACTCCTGAAGAACCCTTAATTACTCGTACTCGTTCTCTAGATGAAGCCCCCATATCCGTTGAAACAGTAAGAATATTTAGTCATGACAAATGGCATGATACTCCTGTTTATCGGCGGGAAGATTTACAACCAGAAGATAGTATTAATGGCCCTGCGATCGTTGTCGAAAAAATTAGCACAATTGTAGTCGAGCCTAACTGGAGTGCGAGATTAACTGAACGTAATCATCTGATTTTACAGCGTGAAATTTCAAACTGAAGTGCTTTACTAGCAAGGCTTTGAAAGAGTATGTGCTACAATTGGACAACCACGCAGGTATCGTGTCGTGCTTTGTATGAAAAAAGTCGTCGTTGGTCTTTCTGGTGGCGTTGACAGTTCCACCGCCGCAGCTATCCTGCACCATCAGGGCTATGAAGTGATTGGTTTGACTCTTTGGCTAATGAAAGGCAAAGGTCAATGTTGCTCTGAAGGTATGATCGACGCGGCTGATCTCTGTGAACAACTGGGCGTTCCCCATCAGGTTGTAGATATTCGGGATCTCTTTCAGACGCATATTGTCGATTATTTGGTGACTGGTTACAGTGCTGGGATCACGCCTTTGCCTTGCTCCCAGTGCAATAAAACAGTGAAGTTTGGGCCAATGGTGCAGTATGCTCGCGAAGAATTGGGATGCGATCGCATTGCCACTGGTCATTATGCCCGAATTAGCTATGACGAAGCAACTGGACGTTACCAATTATTAAGGGCTGTTGACCGTAACAAAGACCAGTCATACTTTCTCTATGATTTGTCTCAAGATTTACTTGCAGCAACTATATTTCCTTTGGGCGAACTAGAAAAAACTGACACGCGCCGGATTGCGACTGAATACGGACTGAAAACTGCTGATAAACCAGAAAGTCAAGACTTGTGCTTAGTGGAAAGTAACGGTTCCATGCGGGCATTTTTGGATAAATATTTAGCTCCCAAAACAGGCGATATTGTCGATGTCACAGGCAAAGTTTTGGGACAGCATGATGGTGTCCATCACTACACCATTGGTCAGCGCAAAGGCTTGGGTATTGCTGCTGCCGAACCGCTGTATGTGATTGAATTAGATGCGGAAAATAATAAAGTAGTAGTAGGCGATCGCACTAAGGTAACTCAGCCAGAATGCACTGTAAATCGGGTAAACTGGGTTTCCATTACTCAACCATCCACCCTAATTCATGCCGAAGTGCAAATTCGCTATCGTTCAACGCCTACACCAGTGACGGTGATTCCGTTGGAAAATTCCCGTGTGCGTTTGGTGTTTGATGAACCTCAAATTAGCATTACTCCCGGACAAGCGGCGGTGTGGTACGACGGGGAAAAAGTCTTAGGTGGCGGAATTATTGAGCAGTTTAGCTAAAAATAACTCTTACCCTGTTTTGGCATACGGAAATGATTCGCTTGTAGTAAGCGGCTCTATCCCTACTTTTATGCAAATTAAATGCCGATGAGCTTACCATTGAGCTTCAGAACTCGGAGTTTGAGCTTTAGAACTCGAAATGTCAAATTCTACGCTCAAACTCCGAGTTTCTAAACTCTGACTTTCAACCTCTTAGGTAAAATTGCTGATAGATTTTCTCGACTATTGATGCTTAGGGCTACACTTTCCGAGATTTATAGATGAAATTGCACCTTAATCAACTTTTAGTTTCTACCTTTGAAAGAGTTTAGCCATTCTTGAACTTGCTCTCTTGCAATATCGCGCCCCCCAAGACCAAAGGCTAGGGCGATCGCAACTGCGATCGCACCTAATAAAAGTCCAAAGGCTAAATTCACAATATCACTGGCAACTCCAATCTGTTGCAGTGCCATTGCAGAGACTAAGGTAATGATGGCAATCCGTGCCACTTGTCCCAAAATCTGTGCTTGCCGTAGGCCTTGCCCGCCGAAGGCATCGCTAGAACTGGTAATGATGTTAAAAGCCAGATTTGCTAAGAATAAACCAATGGCAAAGATCACCAATCCTGCCAAAATCCGCCCGAATATAACCACAATTCCAGACACTAATGCTGTCAGGGCTGGAATATTCAAGATATTCACCGCCGCCACCGTTGCAAACAGCATGATACCCACTAAGGCAACAATACCTGCAATTTCCGATGGAGTGCGAGTTGGAGTCGGTTCAACTGTTGATTCTGTTGAAATGACGATTCGTCTAGTGGGTGTTGTCAGACCCAAAATCGTGAAAATGTTATTAAAGCCTAAATTCGTAAGGATACTTGTCACCAAATCCGCGACAAACCGCCCAACAAAATAGGCGACAATCCAAATTGCGATGGCTGTGAATATGGCAGGTAGAGCATTGAGAACCTGTTGCAGCATTGCGATCGCAGGTACTGATATCGCAGCAATTCCCAAGGCATTGAGGGCTGCGATCGCCACAGGAATCAAAATCAAAACATAGACAACTGTGCCAAGAATATTCGATAGAGGTTGCACTCCCGCACTTGCAGATAATCCTAACCGACTACCTAAATGGTCGATGCCAGTTGTCGCTAGCAAGTTCGTTACAATCCGCCGTACCACATTAGCTATGAACCAGCCAACTAGAGCAATTAATATTGCCGCTAAAATATTCGGCAATATTAGCAGAATTTCTGTAATTAGAGCTTGTACTGGTTGTAAAGCTTGCCTGAGTTCGAGAGTATCTAAAACTGGGGCGAGAAACAGTAAAAATATAAACCAATACAGAGCATTGCCAATTGTCTCACTCAAAGACAGTTGATTGAGACTGGGTATCCTGTCTTCTGGTTCTGGATTCAAACGCTCATCCAGATTGAATGCCTGTAATGAGCGCACAGTGATAATCTTCACAATGGTCGCCAAAAACCAGGCGGCTCCCAAAAGGATTCCTGCACCAACCAACTTTGGCAAAAAGCCAATAAGTTGATTGAGAAAATTATTCAGGGGTCGAGAGGCTATCTCCAGATCCAATGTCTGTAAAACAGCTACCGCAGTCAATAAGATAATGCTCCAAAAGACTAAAGTGGAGATGATTTTCTCTACTTGGGGAACATCTTGACGACCCGTTATCCCAGCCGCAATGCGGTTATCTATGTTTGTCCGATTGAGGATTCCTCGCGTCACCGCTGCTGCGATCGCTGCAATTAGCCAACCTACGAGTAAAATTGCTACCGCCCCCAGAAGACGAGGCGTAAACAGAATCAACTGTTGAACAATACCTTGCACATCAGCAATTCCTTGATTCACTGCTGGTTGCACCTGTTGTAGGCTGGGCGACTGTGCCAAAAATTGCTGTCCCCTCATCGATAAACCAATATCTATCAACTGGGTTATTCCCTGCCAAGTTGTGTTCATGGTTTTCCGGTATTAAGGTTTTTAGGTGTTTACCAAAAACACTGGAGATACTTATGAGGTGCTTAGATTTGTTTGAATGAATAATGTTGCACCCCAGTAAGTTTACTAGTGTTTTGCCTATCAATTTACCAGCAAATTACCCGTAAACTCATTTTATTTGTCATTGATAAATGCTCAATGCCCAACTATAGCGGTTCTCGACAAGCATGAGGTACATACAATTTTGACCTCACTTCCATTCCTCTCTCCTTTTAGGCTATGCATTACCCACATCTTTCTTAACAATCAAACAAGAGACTTAGTCAACGGCCCCACCCACGAGGGGATGCGGCAGTTGACCTAACTCCTTAATGATTGATAATTAATAATTGAGCATGGGGCATTAATTATTCCTCTCCTACTGCTCCTGCCCCTTGCTTCTTACTGATCCTCAAAACGGATGCAACAGCTGCCCCACAAAGTATTAGGGCTGCGAAGCGAAAAGTTCCTTGGAAACCTGCAACGATCGCCTCTGGAGGAGCAACAGACACATCTGCACCCGCAGATATGCTAGCGATTAACGCTCCAAATACTGCCCCGATTAGAGAAACTCCTATGGTGCTACCGGAGGTACGTGACAAAGACAGCAGCCCAGAAGCAATCCCTAGCCGCTCTCTTGGTACTGTTCCCATAACAGTGCTGTTGTTGGGCGATTGGAATAAACCCAGTCCAATGCCGTAAATAAAATAGCGCGATACATAGCCTAGCTCAGTAAGTTGAGCATCAAAGGTGCTAATCCCCAGACAGCCGCCAATCATCAACCCTAGCCCAATTGAACTGACCAATCTAGCACCAAAGCGGTCTGAAAGTGTTCCAGCTAGTGGGGCAATTAACCCACTCAGTATAGGCGATACAGCTAGTAGCAGCCCTACTTTTACCGTCGGATATTGCTTCACCTTCTCTAGAAAGAAAGGGACGATGAGTAGCGAACCGCCAATCACAGTGAATGTTAACCAACCACTCAGCAAACCCATACTCAACTGAAGATTGCGAAACAGCTTTAGCTCTAGTAGTGGCTGCTCTATAATCGCTTCAACTACCAAAAAAGTTATGAAACTGAGAGTTGCGATCGCTAATAATACCAATGCATTAGTACTAATAAAGCCCTGGCTTTGACCCTGTGTCATACCCAGCCCAAAACTACCCAGAGTCAATAAAGCCAATATGGCTCCAAAAAAGTCAAATTTCTGTTTGCCCTCAGTGCGTGCAGAAGGTGGCACCACCCTAGCTATTAAGAAACTAGCTATAATCCCCAGCGGTACATTGATGAAGAATATACTATGCCAGCCTGACAAGCCCAGGAGCAGTCCACCAGCAGAAGGGCCAAAAGCAATTCCCAGTGACACTACACTACCGACAATGCCAACAGCCCGGCCTCGTTCAGAAGAGGGAAAAACTTCTGTGACGATTGCCAAACCAAGCCCAGAGATGAACATAGCACCTAGTCCTTGAAGTGCCCGAAAGCCGATCAACCACTCAATACTAGGTGCAAAACCACACAAGAGTGAACTGAAAGTGAACAGAATAAGTCCCCCCTGGTATAAGAACTTCTTGCCCCACATATCACCCAGGCGCGTTGCCCCCAAAACTAAACCGGAACTGACCAACTGGTAACTCAATACAGCCCATTGGGTTGTAGGGAAATTAGTCCCAAAAGCTTTTACTAATGTGGGCAAAGCAACATTGATAATGCCCACATCTAGGGTAGACATGAACACCCCAAGTCCGACACCGAATAAGACCCAATTTTTTTGAGAGGCTGACAAGTCCAGAGGTTGTGCTTGGAATTGTGCCAAGTTTAACCTCCGCCTTCGACTTTACGGTTGTGAATAGTTTGCATACGTATATTAATTGTAGGGTGCTATCCTCACTACCAAGTTTAGGAAGCTAAATTAATTGCTTCCATCTAAAATTATCTATGTATTTCATCCCTACCATTGGTGATTTTGTTCACAGCGATCGCAGCAGGTGCTTGGTTCATCAGAAATGCTCTTTAGTGCATACTCCACACACTCCCCTTTCAGGGTGAGTGTGGGCTTCTCAACGACTCTTCAATAAAGACATTAATTGAGCTTTAAGGGCGTGTGTCCCACGCGCCTTTATCTAAAGAATATCGCTTTATCAAACAGCCAAAACAAAGACCAAAACAGCTAAAGCCACTTCGTATAATCACAAAAACTAATAATTTTTTCAACAAAACCATAAATAGACTTCAAAGAACTATTCGCTAAATATAGCTTTCTTGGCTATAAATGAAATTAGCAATTGATTTATTAGTGTATAATATGCCTAAAATTACTGTCTGTATTCCTACTTTTAATCGTGTTCATCTCCTTCCTTATGCCATTGAAAGCGTACTCAATCAATCTGACCAAGACTTTGAACTAATTGTTTGTGATGACGGTTCTAGCGATGGTACATCTGAATTGATGTCACAGTACACAGATAACCGAATTAAATATATCCGTCATCTACAAAATATTGGTAAAAGTAATAATATGCGCTCCGGCTTTGATGCTGCCAGCGGTGAATATTTTATGAAATTTGATGATGATGATCGGCTAACACCCGATTTTTTTGCAAGCACCGCAGCTATTCTTACTCAAGACTCTAGCATTGATTTTGTTGGTACAGACCATTGGATAATTGATATTAACAATGTGCGAGACGAGATAAAAACTCAAGAGAATACTCATCGTTGGGGTAGGAATAAATTACCAATCGGTGTTGTAAATAATTTATTAGAAGTTGTATTTATTCACCAAAGCTTTCAAATTGGGGCGACATTATTTCGCCGGAAAACTTTGCAAGAGTTAGGATTTATGCGGCCAAACCTGCAAAATTGTGAGGATAATGATTTATTTGTACGTCTAGCTTTGGCTGGAAAAAATGGCTATTACTTACCAGAATTATTGATGGAATATCGCTCCCACGCAGAGCAGCAAGGTATCAATCGAGCTATTCCTTATTTATTTGATAAAATCCGCTATTTAGAAAGTTATAAATTTGAGTCTGAAAAAATAGAGAAAATCAGGAAAAATCGTCTAACTGAAACGCAATTATTATTAGGTTTGCGTTTAATTGAAAAGGGTGAAACGCAAAAAGGCAGAGAGCTAATTTTAGCAGGACAGTCTTTTTCAACTCCTAAAGCTTGGACTGGTTTAGGATTATCGCTGTTACCAGTTGGGTTGCGAAGTAAGGCGTTTAATGTACTGCGACAGGTGCGGGGTTAAAATAATTCGTAATTCGTAATGACGCTCTCTACGAACGAGAACAGCGTGTCGAAGACAGACGCTAAAAGCGAACGCGGACTCGCTAACGTAATTCGTAATTAAGTTTTGCGACGGGGATTTAGACCAATACGCTTGGGTTAGTCTTAAAAACTTTATACCTTATAGTTGTGTAGGTTGGGGAGCCACTGCGCCCGGTTTCCCGATTTGTACCCCTGCGGGGAAGCAAGTGGCCTTTGAGGAACGTAGATCCGAGCGCGAACAGCGTCTCCAAGAGTTGGGGCTTCTCGTTCACGTAGCGTCTCCGACACGAGAAGAAAGAGTAACCCAACATTTTCAGGGCTTTGTTGGGTTGCGCTTTACTTCACCCAACCTACAATTTTTTTTAACTGAACTGTATTGCCACTGATTGCTCACAAACAACTTCCAACGGCTTGCAACCGTCAAGAAAAGGTTTTTTTAGACAAGGAAGCTATACTACGGTAAATCGATAGAAAAGAATGGTTTGATTATTGAATGAGATGAGATTACCAAAGATGAAAGCAGTACTCTGGTAAAAAATACTGAAACTATTAAGATTAGAAGCATCTGCCTAATGAATACTCACTAATCTTTCCCAGCCATGCCTCTGTCACGCATAGTAACGCTGATTGTTGGTCTGATCGTCATTTTGGGGCTAGCCCTATGGCTAATTGATTCCCTATCACGGCTCTACTGGCAATTGTCCTATTCGCCGTTGCTAGGCAATTTGCTGCTGTTGCTGCTGATTATCCTCATTGGAGCCTTGGTTGCTGCTTTCGTTTATTATGTTTTGGTGATTCGATCTGGGGAAAAGCGATCGCGTCGCAACCCGAAGCGAGTAACTGCGGCGCAAATTCCCGCCGGCAAATCTGATGCTGCTTCTACAACTCTCCAAGCTGTGCGCCAACAGGTAGCGCAAATTCAAGATGAAGTAACACGTCAGGCTTTATTAAGTAAATCGCGGGAGATTGAAGCCAACTTAGCACGGGGTGAAATTCAAGTAGTGGTATTTGGTACGGGGAGTGCTGGTAAAACTTCCCTAGTAAATGCGATTATGGGACGCATGGTTGGTCAGGTGGATGCACCGATGGGTACAACCCAGGTTGGGGAAACTTATTGTCTGCGGTTGAAAGGATTAGAACGCAAGATTTTAATTACGGATACGCCGGGAATTTTAGAAGCAGGGGTGGCGGGAACGGAACGGGAACAAATGGCGCGAGAACTGGCAACAGAAGCAGATTTACTGTTGTTTGTGGTAGATAATGATTTACGACGCTCAGAATATGAGCCGCTGCGGGGGTTGGCAGAAATTGGGAAGCGATCGCTCCTAGTTCTCAACAAAACTGATTTATATACAGATGAAGATAAAGAATCTATCCTCGCCAGATTGCGTCAAAGGGTACGGGGATTTATTGCTACTAATGATGTGGTGGCGATCGCTGCTAATCCCCAATCGGCACAACTAGAAACTGGCGAAACCTTCCAGCCAGAACCAGATATTGTTCCTTTGCTGCGGCGCACGGCTGCTGTTTTACGTGCTGAAGGTGAAGATTTGGTGGCAGATAATATTCTTTTGCAATCTCTGCGATTGGGAGATGAGGCGCGAAAACTCATCGATGGCCAGCGTCGCCGTCAAGCTGATAAAATCGTAGAACGGTTTCAGTGGATTGGTGCTGGTGTAGTATCAGTCACACCTATACCAGTCGTAGATTTATTGGCGACAGCTGCTGTCAACGCTCAAATGGTTGTAGAAATTGGCAGAGTGTACGGCTGTGAATTGAATATGGAACGGGGACGAGAGCTAGCCCTTTCTTTAGCCAAAACCATTGCTAGTTTGGGCATTGTTAAAGGAGCAATTCAATTATTATCCACAGCATTGCAACTCAATGTTGCTACATTTATTATTGGTAGAGCGATTCAAGGCGTGACAGCAGCTTATTTAACGCGAATTGCTGGTAAGAGTTTCATTGAATATTTTCGTCATGACCAAGATTGGGGTGATGGTGGGATGACAGAAGTTGTGCAGCGACAGTTTCAAATTAATCGCAGAGATGAATTTATCAAGGCTTTTATTCAAGAAGCGATCGCGCGAGTAGTGAAACCGTTACAAGATAAATCTGAAGTAGTTGAACAGGATGAAGAATTAAATAGATGAAATATTATCTTTTATTACGCAAAAATACTTAACAAATTAAACTTGCATTCCAGGTATCAAAACTCTGGTTATTTATTTCTAAAGCATTCCGGAAACAGGAGGGAATGTCAGAAAAACTAAATAAAAGGACTTACTGAGTAACCAGGTCATGACTCACCACATAATCGGTAAATTACTGCAAGGGCGTTACCAAATTGTCCAAAGCCTTGGTGCAGGGGTGTTTGGACAAACATACATTGCTGTAGACGTAGATTATCCAGAGAATCCCAAATGCGTTATTAAGCAGATTAAAGTTAGCAGTTCCGAATCTGGCTACTTGGATATGTTGAGGTTAATGTTTCTGACTGAAACTGAAACCCTCAAGCTTCTGGGAAGCCATGACCAAATTCCTGAATTTATCGGCTGTTTTGAAGAAAACGAGCGATTTTATTTAGTGCAAGAGCTGATTGAAGGGCATGGGCTGACTGCGGAATTGCCTATTGATCAACAATGGGGATGTTTGTGGAGTGAAAGAGAGGTTGTAGAATTCCTAATAGATGTCTTAGGTATTTTGGAATTTGTTCACTCTCAAGGCGTGATTCATTGCGACATTAAACCGGAAAACTTGATTAGACGTGCTAGCGATCGCAAGTTAGTGGTTATTGACTTTGGCTCAATCCAGTCTATCGATTTTGGGATAGGTGCGGAATTGCCCATTTATAGAATTCCCGTCACTTCATTAGGATATATACCACCAGAGCAATTTATTGGACAAACACAGCCCAACAGCGATATTTATGCTTTGGGTATGATTGCCATTCAGGCTTTAACTGGATTAGAACCACTACAATTAAAAACTCATCCTTATACTAATGAAATTTTTTGGCGTTCTCAAAATACGCCAGTCAACGATTATCTAGCAGCTGTTCTCAGCCAAATGATCCGCTACAATTATCAAGACCGTTTTCAGACGGCGGGTGAGGTGTTGCGGGTACTTAAACAAATAATCTGGGAAACTCAACCATCACAAATATTAGCAGCAGATGATCAATTTCCCCTAGAGGCGGCGATTGAAAATGATAATTCTCCAAATTCGACATCTGGGAAATTATCGCCGTTATTCACAGGAATGAAAGTAGGACTAGCAGCTAATTCTTTATTGATGGGATTTGGTATATATTCTTTAGCTAATACTGCACCTGCATACTCAGAAACAGACACTTTATATCAAGCGAAAAAAGAATATCAAGCTGGGGATTTAGAAGAAGCGATCGCATTAGCGAAATCAATTCCCTCCCACAGCAATATCTATCCAGAAGCGCAAGCAACAATTGAAGAATGGCAACAAGAATGGCAAGTAGCTGCGCACCAATACCAAGTAGCACAAATAGCTTTTCATGAAAGCAGATGGTCAGATGTTCTTCATGCTGCTGCTAAAGTTCCAAATATTTTATATTGGCAATCTAAAACAGATAAACTAGTTCAGAAAGCATCGGTCAACATTGAAGCACAAACGCAAGATTTATTAGCAAAAGCTTACGAAAGAGCCACTGAAAAAGATTTTTCTACTGCATTACAATATTTGCGTCAAATTCCTAAAGAAACTTCTGCTGGTGCTTTAGTTCAAGACAAGTTAGCTGAGTACAATCGAAAGCGGCAAATCAGAGCAGCCTACTTTTTACAAAAGGCTTACAAGAAAGCATCTATTGGTGATTTTGACCGGGCTG
>JBGTMK010000976.1:0-14546 GCA_041743605.1 Nostoc sp. | reverse complement strand
TATTAAAATTTCTACAGCAAGTTATGATATAGCACTGCATCAGGTACTAACCATTGATGGTCAAAATCTATCAATTTCTGAGTTGGTCACTCAATTTAGATTATATGAAGGGTATCAGTTTAAAGATATTGCTCCAGAGCTAACGAAGAATATTGAGACGTTTGATAGCTCAGTAAGCAAACACGAAGCTTTTTGGGTAGATAGACTAAGGACATTACAGCCGATTACGGTTCCCTACGCTAAGTCCACTGCATCGCACCTGAAGCCAAAGTGCTATGTGGATGTGAACGTGCCTTTACCGCTTAATGTTATAACTTTTCTCGAAGAGTGCCGCCCTGAATGGAACTGGGGCGATTTTGTGTTAGTTGCAATTGTCGCGTATTTGGCTCGTCTTGAGGGAATCGACTGTTTTGATATAGGATTTAGAGATATTAACCTGCAACGCCAGTTAAGCGGAATAGAAAAATTTTTTTCCTCCCATATACCTTGCCGTATAAATATTAACTGCCAGCAAAATTTTGAGGAAGTTTTCGCCGCCGTGCGGCAGCAAGTGAAGTTAACTAAAGGACAGCAGACTTACACTCGTGATATTGCAGTCAGGTATCCATATCTGAAAAAAGTGCTAGATAGGCAGAGCCAACAACTGTTTCCAGTTGTTATAGAGCAGGTTCAAAACTTGGCTGACTGTGAGAAACAGCCAAGTAATGTTTTAATACTGGTGATTCTGGAAGATGGTAAAAATTTCTGTTGGAGCTACGATCCTGAGACATTTGATGAGAACAGCATTGAAAGAATGTTGGGCCAATTCGAGACTTTTGTACAAAGCATTATCACTAACTTAGAGGGAATCGCAGCTAATTCAAAGCAGTCGATATCAGAGTTGCCACTGCTGATACAAGCCGAGAGACAGCAATTGTTAGTAGAGTGGAACAATACTTTTGCTGAGTATCCCCAGGATAAATGTATCCATCAACTGTTTGAAGAGCAAGTTGAACGTACTCCCGATGCTATAGCAGTAGTGTTTGAAGGAGAACAACTAACCTATCGAGAATTGAATGCAAGAGCCAACCAGTTGGCACACTACCTGCGATCGCTGGGTGTAGGGACAGAAGTTTTAGTTGGCATCTGCGTCGAGCGTTCGCTTGAGATGATAGTAGGACTCTTGGGCATTCTCAAAGCTGGAGGCGCATACGTTCCGCTCGACCCAATGTATCCTAAAGAACGCTTGGCTTTTATGTTAGAAGACTCGGCTGTGCCAGCGCTGCTGACTCAACAACGGTTACTTGACAGGCTGCTCAAGCATGGAACACAGGTAGTTTGCCTGGATACACAATGGGAGGTGATCGCCCAATACAGTGAAGAAAATATTGCCTGTGGTGTAAATGCTGAGAACTTATCCTATGTCATCTATACATCTGGCTCGACCGGAAAACCAAAGGGAGTAACCATCCAACATCGGTCTTTGGTAAATTATATCACTGCCGTCACTATTGAATATGAGATAGAGAAGTGCGATCGCGTCTTGCAGTTATCCTCGATTAGTTTTGATGTCAGTGCTGAAGAAATATATACTACCCTGACATCGGGTGCAACGCTTGTATTGCGTACTGATTCTATGCTGGACTCTGTTAGTGGATTTTTGCTTAAATGCAGGAATTGGGAAATAACTGTATTGGCTTTGCCAACAGCCTACTGGCACGAACTGACAGCAATATTAAGCCAAGAAACCTTGGTACTCCCCCCGTCAATACGCTTGATAATCATTGGCGGAGAAAAAGCACTGACCAAACGATGGAAAACTTGGCTTGAGTATGTAGGGCAGCGAGTACGTCTGGGGAATAATTACGGTCCTACAGAAGCTACTGTGGGAGCAACGACATGCGATTTATCGGCAACCAATCCAGCATTAGCAGAGTTACCAATCGGTCGTCCAATTTCTAACGTGCAAACGTATATTTTAGATCGCTATCTTCAACCCGTACCGATTGGGGTTCCGGGAGAATTGCACATTGGCGGTGATGGACTAGCAAGAGGGTACCTCAACCGTCCCGATTTGACTGAAGAAAAATTTATACCTAATCCCTTTAGCAAGAAACCAGATTCGCGCCTTTATAAAACTGGGGACTTAGCTTGTTACCTTAGTGATGGAAATATTGAATATCTAGGTCGCATTGATAATCAGGTAAAAATACGCGGCTTCCGCATCGAATTAGGCGAAATTGAGGCGGTACTGAGCCAGCATCCGGGGATAAGAGAGACATCAGTAATTGTAAGAGTTAACGTTGCAGGTGACAAGCAATTGGTGGCTTATGTTGTCCCGCATCAGGAACCAGCACCTGCAATTAGTGACCTGCGCCGCTTTATTAAAGAGCAACTCCCCGATTACATGGTGCCGGGTGCTTTTGTAATGCTCTCCACACTGCCATTAACACCCAATGGTAAAATAGACCGCAAATCATTACCAGCACCAGATATCAATAGTTTGATTCAAAAAGCAGATTTTGTAGCTCCTGGGACTCCTACAGAGGAATTGCTTGCATCCATCTGGGCAAAAGTCTTGGGAGTAGCACAAGTGGGTATAAATGATAATTTTTTTGAATTAGGTGGACACTCAATACTTGCAACTCAACTGCTCTCACAAGTGAATGATAGCTGCGGCGTTGATTTGCCTTTATCTAAGTTATTTGAAGCTCCGACTGTAGCCAGTCTTGCTAACTACATGGAAGCCATCTCTTGGGCAAACAAAAGTCTAGAATCTAGCACCATTAAAGCTAATGAGCGAGAAGAGGTGGAATTTTGATGAATACAATTGAGTTTGTTAATTACCTCCGTAGGCTGGATATTAACCTATTTATTGAAGGCGATCGCCTGCGTTGCAACGCTCCTGAAGGTACTCTCACCCCCGCTCTGAAGTCAGAAATTAGTGGACGCAAAGCTGAAATTATCTCCTTTTTGCACCAAGCTAATATTCAAACGAATACCACAGCGATCGCTCGTATATCCAGAACAGAAAACAACACCTTTCCTCTTTCCTTTGCTCAACAGCGACTTTGGTTTCTAAACCAATTACAGCCGAATAGCACCTTTTATAATATGCCTTTTGGCTTGCATTTTAGCGGTAAACTCAATATCACCGCTTTAGAGTCAAGCCTGCAATTACTGATTGATCGCCATGAAAGCTTACGCACTAACTTTATTACCGTAGATGGAGAACCTCTTGGAGCGATCGCAGCCACTAGAGATTTTACTTTGCCAGTCATAGATTTGCGGACTCTGCCAGCCAGCGAACGGGAAATTGAGTATCAGAAAATAGCAGATGGGGCAGCAATATGTGTATTTAATCTCGCTCAAGAATCTTTACTGCGGACACAGCTAGTCCAGCTTACCCCAACAAAAAATGTTCTATTACTAACAATTCACCACATTATTTTTGATGGTTGGTCTGTCAATATCTTTCTGAAGGAGTTAACCACAGTTTACTCAGCTTTGGTTGAAAATCGTGCGCCAACTCTGCCTGAAATCCATCTTCAGTATGTAGACTTTGCTGTGTGGCAAAGGCAGTGGTTACAGGGAGAAGTTCTAGAGTCTCAATTAGCTTACTGGCAGCAAAAACTAGCTCTAATGCCAGCATTGTTAGAATTGCCAAGCGATCGCCCTAGACCTGCTGTACAGTCTTTTAGAGGAGCAACCCAAGTTTTTACCATTGAGCAAAACATTAGTGAAGCACTCCTAAGTTTAAGTCAGCAGCAGGGAGTCACGCTCTTTATATTGCTACTTACGGCTTTTAAAATATTGCTCTATCGCTATACCAATCAGTTAGATATTGTTGTTGGTACTCCAGTTGCTAACCGTCAGGACTCTCAAATCCAAGAAATGATTGGTTTTTTTGTGAATAATTTAGTGCTACGCACTGATTTATCAGACAACCCTACCTTTCTCCAATTATTAAAACAAGTAAGAGAAGTAGTGCTATCCGCCTACGAGCATCAAAACTTGCCTTTTGATAAATTAGTAGAAGCACTACACCCAGAGCGTAACTTAAGCTACACACCATTGTCTCAAATAGATTTTGCTCTGGAGTATGAGTCAACGGCTACTGTTCCCCTCAAAGATTTAACAATTAACATATCTGAGGCTGGAGCCAATCATACCGCTAAGTTTGATTTAAGCTTATCTTTGCAGAAAACCGAGCAGGGTTTAACAGGAGCATTTGAATATAGTACAGACCTATTTGATGCAACAACCATTGCCCGAATGATAAAGCATTGGCAAACGCTGTTAGCAGGTATTGTAGCTAATCCAGAACAAAGGCTATCAGATTTACCAATTTTGACTGCTAGTGAGCAACACAAGTTATTAGTGGAGTGGAATCAAACCCAACAAGACTATCCTCAAAAATGTATTCATCAGTTATTTGAAGCGACTGTTGAACAAACACCAGACGCAGTAGCAGTCATCTTTCAAGACCAGCAGCTAACCTACCGAGAACTAAATGCCAAAGCTAACAAATTAGCACACCATTTGCTTACGTTGGGGGTAAAACCAGAAACACTAGTTGGTATCTGCGTAGAGCGTTCTCTTGAGATGATAGTAGGACTGTTAGGGATTCTCAAAGCGGGTGGTGCTTACGTTCCCCTTGACCCCGCTTATCCAACTGAGCGCATCGGTTTCATGCTAGAAGACTCCTCTGTACCAGTGCTGCTCACTCAGTCGAAGCTGGTCGAGAAACTGACCCCACACAGTGCGCGTATCATCTGCTTAGACAGTGAATGGGAAATAATTACACACCAAAACCAAGAAAATCCAACGCTGCAAGTCACACCCAACGATTTAGCCTATGTAATTTATACTTCCGGCTCTACTGGCCAGCCCAAAGGAGTAACAATTGAACACCGCAGCCTTGTCAATGTCTATTTTGCCTGGTCAGAAGCTTATCAACTGCGCTCTGGTGTAAGTTCCCACCTGCAAATGGCAAGCTTCTCCTTCGATGTCTTTACCGGGGACATGGTTCGCGCTTTATGTTCCGGCGGCAAGTTGGTGCTGTGCCCTGGCGAGTTGCTGCTAGATGCTCCCATGCTTTATCAACTGATGCAGCAGCAAAAAATTGACTGTGCGGATTTTGTGCCAGCAGTTTTACGAAACTTGCTTCAGTACCTAGAAGAAAGTGGGCAACGCCTTGAATTTATGCGCTTGCTAATTTGTGGGTCTGATAGTTGGTCGGCGACAGAATATAACAAACTCAAACACATTGCTGGTTTGAAAACCAGACTGATTAATTCGTTTGGTGTCACTGAAGCCACAATTGATTCCTGCTATTTTGAAAAGCGAAATCCTTTAGAAAACGTAAATTACTTACCGATTGGCAGACCATTTGCTAACACGCAAATTTATATTTTAAATAGCCAGTTACAACCCGTACCAATTGGAGTTGGCGGCGAACTTTATATTGGAGGGGTAGGCGTGGCACGCGGCTATCTCAACCGGACTGAATTAACGGCACAAAGATTTATTTCTAATCCTTTTAGAAGAGGCAGAGGGGCAGGGGGCGGGGAGCAGAGAGGAGGATCTTCTCCTATACCCCCTGCTTCTTCGGAGCGTCTTTATAAAACTGGCGACTTAGCTCGTTATCTACCAGATGGCAACATCGAATTTCTCGGTCGCATCGATAACCAGGTAAAAATTCGGGGCTTCCGCATAGAATTAGGCGAAATTGAAGCAGCATTAGCCCAACACCCTGACGTGCGAGAAGTTGTAGTTATTTGCCGAGAAGACAATCCTGACAACCAGAGCCTCGTGGCTTATGTCGTCTCTAACCTCATTCCAGAGCGCGTCCCTTATCACAGTGAATGCCAAGTAGAGCTAGACGGTAATACCGTAAAACTCCATACCGAGGATATTTCCCTTGGCGGTGTTGGTCTGGTAGGAATGCCAGCTATTGATGAAAGTAAGCGCGTCCGCCTGCGCCTGCAACTACCATTCGAGAGTGAACCGCGTTGGCTTTCAGGAACAATTGCCTGGTCGCGTCCCCCACAGGCGGGAATTAAATTCCAGCTTATGCCTATCGAACAAGTTCTCATTGAACAAAGTGTAGCCCATCAATTGGAAACTCAAGGCTTGTGGAAAACTTTGCAGCGCACACTGACTAGTTCCCTACGCGACTACCTAAAACAAAAGCTGCCCGACTATATGATACCAAGTGCTTTTGTGCTGATGAAAGCGCTACCCCTAACTCCCAACGGTAAAATAGACCGTCGCGCTTTACCCACACCAGATAACTCCTATAAAGAACGGGACGATTATGTTGTCGCACCTCGCACCCCTATTGAGGAAATGCTAGCCGCAATTTGGGCAGAAGTCCTGGGATTAAAAAGGGTGAGCATCAATGATAATTTCTTTGAACTGGGGGGACATTCCCTGCAAGCTGTGAAACTAATATCCAAGCTTTCAGTAGAGATGAACGTTAAAGTTTCAGTTAAGCTTTTATTTCAAAACCCTACTATAGCTGAATTAGCCGAAGCACTCAATCAGTTTTCCACCCCAGAACCATCTTTCAATCAACAAAAACCCCAGCCGAAAGTTGAAGAAACTATGACCGCATCTTTAACCAAAATCACAGACCCATCTCCATTTTTAAAACTAGAACAGCGCTCCTTATTATCCTTGTTTGCTGTAGGAAAAATAGCACCAGTTGACTCAGCCGCTCTGGGTTATCTTCCTCTCTCCCTACTAAAAGGAACTAGTTTAACTCGCAATGAAATCCTTCAAAATTGGTTTGACAACCTGCCGATGTGGGATGCTGTGATGGAGACTAAATGGGGTCGAATAGCAGGCTTAAGCCTCCCTATATTCGAGGATGAACTATACAGTGACCCACAAAAACTGGTACAAATGGCTGTTGAAGCTTTAGAAATGGCAGGGCGACTCGGTGCTAAAACTGTTTCCTTAACAGGTTTGATTCCCTCTGCAACAGATTACGGTCATGCCATTCTCAAAGCTGTTGAGGAGCGTACCGATTTACCGACAATCACTACAGGACACGCTACAACTTGCTCTGCTGTTGTTTTGACGATTAAGAAAATTTTACTCTTTAGCAACCGTTCTTTAGAGCAGGAGAAAGTAGCATTTATTGGTTTAGGTTCGATTGGTCTTAATACCCTGCGCTTGATGTTAAAATGTTTGCCGCATCCATCGAAGATTATCCTATGCGATGTTTACAGTAAACTGGAATCAATTCAAAATATTCAACGCGAACTTATCAGTGATTTAGGTTTTCGAGGTTCCATCCAAATAGCGACATCAACTTCAGAACTGCCGTCAGAAATTTACGACGCTACCTTAATAATTGGCGCTACCAACGTACCAGACATCCTCGACATCGAACGGGTGAAACCTAGTACTTTAATTGTGGATGATTCTGGCCCACACTGCTTCTCCCCAGAACAGGCAATTAAGCGCTTTGAGGAAAAGAAAGATATTCTCTTTACCGAAGGCGGAGTTCTTCTAGCACCTCACCCGATAGAAACGGTCATCCATCTGCCCGAATGGATAAAAAATAACCTAAATGAAACTTCATGGAACGAATATGTGCCAACCAATCCCCAACACATAATGGGGTGCGTTTTGTCCAGTCTCCTCTCAACTAAATTTAACTATATGAAACCCACTGTAGGATTACTGAATGTAGAAACTTGCGTGCAGCATTATCAAGGTTTAGAAAAGTTGGGCTTCCAGTCCGCAGACTTGCATTGTGAAGGCTATGTGTTGCAAGTCGATTCTAGAGAAAACAAATTTTATCAAGATTGACTTGACTGCGCGTACTTTACTGGACAAGGAAATGCTATAGCGCCGAAATTATACCTTCGCTAGCAATAGATAGCTATCAGGTGGAATAATTTTTGTGATTCAATCTTTAATTCATTTATCAAGCCTAGAACTGCTTGATTTGAACAGAGGTTGATTCTTTTGTTGAATCAAGGTCATAGCTGGGTACTTTAAGAAGGAGCCTTAGTATGTCTTACCCAAACTATGACACTATGACAAGTGTACTTACCCAACTCGACAATTTAAAAGTCCTCCAACCATCAGATTTAAACTGGATAGTTCAAACTGGCACGCTTACTGATTTGGCAGTTGGTACAGTGCTAATTGAAGAAGGTCAGCCTTCAGACTCGATTTATTTCATCCTTAATGGTACTCTAGCAGTCTTAATTTCTCAAGATAATTCTAACCTAGAGCATGAAATTGTCCGTTGTGGTCAAGGCGAAGTTATTGGAGAAATGTCTTTTGTAGACAATCGTCTCCCATCGGCAACAATTAAAACTGTAGAACCATGTCAAATATTATCGTTACCAAAACGGCAGTTGCAGTTGAAAATGGAGCAAGACCTAGATTTTGCGGCTCGACTTTATCAGGAACTAGCGATTATTTTGTCTTCTCGATTGCGAAGCCTCTCAAAATTATTGGCACAGAACAAAATTGTTCCCGGACAAGCACTGCGGAAAGTACTGTTTCTCTTTGCAGTACTTAATGATAATGATATTGATTGGATGGTAACTCGTGGTAGGCGAGAGGATGTAGCAGCAGGTACTGTATTGATTCAACAAGATCGGGCAGTAGAAGCTCTATATTTTTTGCTCAAAGGCAACTTAGCAGTACTGTTTTCTATGACAGTAGATGGGGTAATAACACAGAAAGAACTTGCCCGACGAGCAAGTGGAGAAATTGTTGGAGAAATGTCCTTTGTAGAATCAGGTATGGCATCAGCAAGTATTAAATGTGCAGAAAACTCATTACTACTAGCAATACCTCAAGAGCTTTTAAGGGAAAAAATACAGCGCGATCGCGGTTTTGCATCTCGCTTCTATCGTGCTATTTCTCTTGTGTTAATTGACCGTTTACGCGAAGGTTTAGTACAGCGTGGTTTCGGTCAAAAAGCTTACAATCAAGACCAACAGCTAGCAGATGACGTTGAGTATGAAGATGAAATTCCTTTAGATGTACTAGAACCAACTTTATTAGCCGGTACTCGGTTTAAGTGGATGATGAATCGGCTGCGAGGGAAATAATTATGGCTGGTAATTACTGATTTGATAATTATTCTTTCTTCCGATTCTCCATTTACCATTACGTATTACTTATTCACCAAAATCCTATGACTGCTTCTAATTTAAATGATAACTCCGAGCCAAAGCATTCTTTAGAAAGTGTTGCTTCACCAGAACGTCTTGACCAGCTAATGAAAGTTGTCAAACCCAAGGATTTTATTCCTGTAGTAGCCGTGGGAGGATTAACAGTGATTGCTTTAGTTTGGAGCATTGTTGGTAGAATACCCGTCACTGTAACAGGACAAGGAGTACTAATTTCACCCCAACGGATTGTGGAGCTACAGTCACCGATTACAGGACAGTTAATATCTTTGTCAATCAAAGATAATCAATATGTAAAAAAAGGAGAAATCTTAGCCACTATTAAACCTACAGAATTAGAACAGCAACTCAAACAGCAACAGACAAAACGGCAGCAGTTGATAGCCCAATCTAGTGATATTGATTCGCTCACCTCGCAGCGCGTGCAAGTAGAACAACAAGCTATTACAGCAACTCGGACAAATCTCAACCAAAAATTGCGCGATGTTCGAGCTTTGTCGCCTATTGTGAAGGAACAAGCTTTAGTTAGTGTAGAACAGCAACGTCAGAGTTTGCAGCAACAGATCGAAGATAAGCAGGCATTAGTATCTGTTTCTAGGGAACGAGAATTAAAGACAATTCAACAGCAACGAAATACACTCCAACAGCGTCTTCAGGACTTGTATGAATTAGAACCAGTAATGAGAAAGAGGCTATTGACTAGAAAACAGTTGCAAACTGAAGGTGCGATCGCAGGTGATATAGTATTAGAAGCGGAAAATGCTTATCGAGACAATCGCAATCAAATTACTGGAATTCAAGCTCAGTTAACAGAATTAAAAAGTAAAGAAACAGAAATTGACAAATCTTTTCGGGAAAATAAGAGTCAAATAACTGAACTTCTTGCTCAATTGCAGCAACTTAATAGCCAAAAGATTAACATTGAAAAATCTTTTCGGGAAAATCGCAACCAAATTACTGAGATTCAAGCTCAGATTACTGAGTTAAATACCCGCAGTAAAAGCTTGGAGCAGAACAATTTACAAGCATCAATTGCTCGAAAAAACGAAATTGCTGAGGTTGAACGTAACATAACCCAACTTCAACAGCAAATCCAGGAGCGGAGTCTAATTCGTAGTCCGCAAGATGGTCGCATTTTGGAAGCTAGTAGCGTGATTGGACAGGTAGTTAGTCCCGGTACGCGCCTCGGTACTTTACAGACTCAAAACGATGGTGATTTAAAAATGACTGGCATTGCTTACTTGGAAATAAAAGATGGTAAGCGAATTAAGCCAGGAATGAAGATGCAAATTACACCAGATACAGTAAAGCGGGAGCGATTTGGAGGCATAGTTGCAACAGTAAAATCCGTGTCTGCTTATCCGGTAACTTCATTTACGGTTGCTAGCAAAGTTGGTAATGCAGAGTTGGCAGATACACTGACAAATAAAACTGCCAAGGTTGAAATTGTTGCTGATTTAGTGACACAGATAAGTAATACCAGTGGTTACAAGTGGTCGTCATCGAAAGGGCCAGAAATGAAGTTAACACCCGGAACTACAGCATTTGTGCGGGTTAAAGTGGAGGAACAAGCGCCCATTACATTTTTGTTACCGTTTTTACGTGAATGGAGCGGCATACACTAAAATGGCTGAATGTCTCAACTGGGTAAATTGAAATCACTACTGCGAATTATTGATGGATCACATACGGATCACACATAATCACTCTCAAAACCTCTAATCCAGTCTGAGAGAAAGCTTTAATGCTAAAGCTATAAATTTTGTATCCCTCAAAGTGTCGTAGAGGTTGTTCCTGCCATAAATCTACAACGACACAATAAATATGAAATTGCTTAATTCAGTAAAAATACTGAGCTAGCTTCTAGGTTGTTAGATATAAACTGATAGCTGAAGGCTAGTAACACTGACAATTCTGTCTTGATGCAGCAACTGTGCTGAACGAAACTGCTGAATTTATCGAAGGGTTGAGCAACTTTATTTACAACTTCCGCGATTGCCAGAGGGAAAGAGTTACTATGAGAAGACCAAGAGTCTAAAAGTTCCCGTGATTGATTGGGGAGATGAAAGACGACACGGGAAATTTGTTTCAAGTCTTCTTCCTACCATCTCTATACCTCGCGTCGCGAATAATTGCTGAAATTGAAATGAATTAAAACCAAAGGAGAGTAAAAAATGACCAATGAAAATATCATTACTGTTAATGAAAACACTATTTTCTGGAAAGAATTTATAAGTAAAAATGGAAAAAATACGAAGTACGACTTTATCCATTTGCTGAAACCCTGAAACACCAACAGTTATAGCATGTCAAATTGTCTTTGGACTTTTCTTGATATCGGTTCAATCGCTGGAAATCTGAAAAATTTTTGACCTTGCCTGAGATATTGACATTGCCAGGAATGAGCATTTTCAAAATGGATAAAGTCAAACTTAACTCGACTTTATCCATTTTTGATTCAATCAAGCAGCATAAACAGCAATATCTCTCAAACGCTCAAATAAAAAACGAGGGACTTTTATCATTTGGGTGGTTTTAGAAGATGTGGAAAAAGTGCTAGCCCATAAAAATTGCCTAACTAAAGCCAGTGCATCCGAAAAAGTAGGCAAAACTTTGGAATACCAGATTTTTTGCTGAATTGTCCAGGAAAAATTAGCTTGTAAATGCAATACTTTTGCCAAAATAAGAGCTTATAAAAATTTTAGCAAAAACGGCAAAATGACTCATACATAAGTGTTTAACTTCCAAGGTAGCTCCGAAGCTAAAACCCTTGAGGCTACGTGCAATACATAAAAAATGCTTGCGGAAAACCTTGAAGGAACTTTTAGGACTTATTGTTTTTACCCAACCTCGTAAAAATGAGAGTTTATACATCAACTCACCCTCGTAAATTGGCAAAGGTATTGCAATAATCAAGGTATTTTGCAAGATGTTACCTGCTACGATACAGAAGATATCACTTGTCATAGGTCAGTCATTTTTATAATAAGTAGCTTTAAGGTTTTGATACTAGTGATATGGGAACTCCTTAGCCAGCAATTTAGTGATAAGGCAAGAGTGATAAATTAGTCGTGTAGTTATGGTAAGTTTAAACATTTAGGTTTTGATTTGATACTGGAGGTAATCGATGAAAGTCAATGAAGTAGGACAATCATTAATCTTGTCTGCTGAACAGTTACAAGATGAATTGGGTGAAAAATTCGTCAATCAAATCGCTGAAGCTGAATCCAAAATTTATGACGGGAGACACTACGACTTAATTCATAAAAATAATCAGCTTTGCACTGATGGCTTTCTTGATGACATCCCTTTTTGGCTTGATATGGCAAGCCAGTATAGTGGCTCAATTTTGACATTGTTTTGTGGAGCTGGAAGAATTGCTATTCCTCTTGCTGAAAAAGGTTATCAAGTAATAGGAATTGACATTTCAGACTCAATGTTAAAAGAAGCGAGAAGACGTTGTAGCCAAGTAAAATGGATAAAAGCAGATGCTAGTAATTTTGATCTGAATCAGAAATTTTCTCTTGTAATTATTCCACTTAATAGCCTTGCACATTTGACTGAATTAGAAGCATTTGAAAACTGCTTAAAATGCATTCGGAATCATTTGGAACCAAACGGGAGATTAGTCATTGATCTTGAGAATTTTTGTAGCCAAGAAAATATTGATTTTTTCCTTTCAAAAACTCGGCATCTTTATTCTGTGTACCCAGATCAAGACGGAAAGGGCATAGTAGTAGTAACTTGTGAAACTGAACTTAATTTATTTGAGCAAATCTGTAAACTGAAGTTATTTTTCAAGTTATTGGGACAGGTGAAAGAAGACTACGAAGAGGTGATACTACGGTTCTACTCTCCGAAAGAACTTGAAACATTGCTCGGTTACAATGGATTTGCGATCAAACATAGATTTGGTAACTGCGATCAGACACCATTCATGGCACAGTCATCTCGACACATCCTTGTTTGCAGCTTGCAAAAATAGATTTCTGCTAGGCGTCTTCTACCTCTATCATCCGAAAACTGCTGTATTTAATTTACCACTCTGTCAATACCTTTGCCAAAATAAGAGCCTAGATAAATTTTGGCGAAAACGGCAAAACTAAGCATATATAAGCGGTTTGATGAAAATGTGATTTGGAATCTGAAACCCTTATCCTGCCGTCAATACGTTAAAAAACCCTTGTGGGAAACCTTAAAGGAATTTTTAGGACTGATTGTTTTTGCTAACCCTCAAAGAAATGGGAGTTAATGGTTAAAGTATCATCATCTCACCCTCGTAAATTGGCGAAGGTATTGTCTGTATAACGTATTTCTAACGCTTTATTTTCAGTTAGAAAATAAAATTTGTAGACAAAACGTGGAAATTAAAGCCCTGTAACCGTTTGGGCGATTGGATTCTCCCACTCTGACAAAAAAGGGTTATATAAGCGGGGGTTTTCAATGTGCCAATCATGTGTATAAAATCGAATCTGGCTCAATTCATGATTAAAGATTTTTCAGAGATTACAGATGCTTCTCCACGATATCAATCGTTAAACGAGCGAAATTTAACTGACTCAGAGCGACATCAGATACTGGTGGAGTGGAATCAAACTCAAGCAGATTATCCCAAATACAAATGTATTCACCAGTTGTTTGAAGAACAGGTAGAGCGATCGCCTGATGCTGTAGCAGTAGTTTTTCAAGGAGAGCAGTTAACATACCAAGAATTGAACACAAAGGCAAACCAGTTTGCGCATTACCTTCAATCATTGGGGGTAGAACGAGAAGTGTTAGTGGGCATCTGCATAGAGCGATCCTTAGAGATGGTAGTGGGGCTGCTAGGCATCCTAAAAGCAGGTGGTGCTTATGTTCCTCTAGACCCAACCTATCCAATTGAGCGATTGGCTTTCATACTAAAAGACTCCTCTGTACGAGTGTTGCTAACTTCAGCACAGCAGCAAAAGAAACTTCCTCAACATTCGCAGCATATCGTCTACTTAGACCAAGACTGGTCAGAAATTGCCCAACACAGTGAGGAAAATCCCACAAGTGAAGTGGTGCCCAACAACTTAGTTTATGCGATTTATACCTCTGGCTCTACAGGAGACCCCAAAGGGGTTCTGATTGAACATCGAGGATTGTTAAATCTCGTCAAATGGCACCAACGAACTTTTGCTGTGTCGCCAACAGATAGAGCAACCCAATTGGCATCACCTGCATTTGATGCTTCAGCGTGGGAGTTGTGGCCTTACCTAACTACGGGAGCGAGTATCTATATTGTAAATGAAGAAACTCGTGTTTTCCCTCAACTGCTTCAAGATTGGCTGTTAGAAAATGCAATCACTATCTGTTTTTTACCAACACCATTGGCAGAAAGCATTTTGCGATTGGATTGGCCAAGGGAAGTGGCTTTGC
>JBGTMK010000975.1:0-6014 GCA_041743605.1 Nostoc sp. | reverse complement strand
AGACAAGCCGAATCGGTTTAGTCAGCAAGCAACTCTAACCCAACTAAAAAAGGATCGTCCTTGGTACAAAGGCATTCACTCTCAAGTTTTACAAGAAGTACCAAAAAAAGTTGAGATAGCTTTTGACCGTTGGCTAAAAGGTGATGCCAATGGTAAGCGCAGTGGCAAACCGAGATTCAAGGGTAAAGGTCAATACAAGACTTTCACTTATCCACAATTCAAAAGGGAGCATCTTAATAACGATAAAATAACACTGTCTAAAATAGGCACGGTCAAAGTAATAGTGCATCGTCAAGTGCCGGATGGCTTTGACATCAAGACTGTATCTGTTACCAAAAAAGCAGACGGCTACTATGTGAATTTGAGTTTAGAAGATAAAACTGTACCAACTATCAAGCCTGATTTTGATGTTAATAATATTGTTGGCATTGATGTAGGATTGATTGATTTTATTGTTACTTCTGACGATGAAAGAATTGCTGCACCGAAGTTTTTACGTAAATCTGAACGTAAATTAAAGTCGGCACAGCGCAGAGTTTCTAGAAGAAAGAAAGGTTCTAATCGTCGTAAAAAAGCAATTGTAAAATTAGGTAAACAACATAAGAAAGTAGCTGATACTCGTAAAGACTTTCACTTCAAGACAGCAAACAACTTACTCAAAAAGTATGATGTTATTGCAGTAGAAAAGCTAAATATCAAAGGACTCGCTAAATCAAGATTGGCTAAAAGTGTAAACGATGCTGGGTGGGGTCAATTTATTTCAATACTTACAGTCAAAGCCGAAAACGCTGGACTGAAAGTAATTGCAGTAAACCCAAGAGGTACAAGCCAAGAATGTTCTAGTTGCAGTCAAAAAGTTTTGAAGCCTTTATCCCAAAGAATACACAATTGTCCTAATTGTAAGGTCAGTTTGTGCAGGGATCTAAATGCTTCCCTAAACATAAAGAATCGTGGGACGCACGATCTAAAAGCTCAAAAAATGTCCTCAATGAGGAGTCTTTGAGAAGCCTACACCGACCTGTACTCAGGCGGTGTAGGTACGTCACTTTTCTCACGAGAACAAAAAATCTTGAGCTGCTTCTAAAACAACTGCTGGGTATTCTTCATGCAATCCCAGAGAACCAGGGATAACAACACTTCTCACCCCTGGTAAGGCTACCAAAGCGTTCATTTCTTCTCGTGATTTGGGAGGGCTAGATTCTCCAATTACTACCATTAGCGGTACGGTTAAAGACTGCACAAGTTCCAGAAAATCAGATTGTTCATGTACAGCATCAAGATTACCAGTTACAAAGGCAGCAGATGCAAATCGCGCTCCTGGTTGTTGAGTAGTGTGCCACTTCTTCTCAATGAAACTCGGTGTAATTTTAGCCGCGTCAGTAAAGACATGACGGCGATACATAAAACTTAATAAAGATGGGGCAGTATTGAGTTTGTAGAGAGCTTGACCAAGTATAGGCGATCGCACCAATTCTCTCACCATGCCAGCTATCTGTTGACTTGCCCCCATTGTTGGCAAAGGCCCACGCCAAGTAGGAGCTAACAATATAATCTTTGAGAAAGCAGCAGATTGTTTCACAGCTAATTGTAAAACGTAACTAGCAGCATGACCAGCCGCGATCGCAGTAATGGGAGTATTAAAAACAGCTTTGACAAAATCTTCCAGAAATTGCTGATATATTTCTGGACGGTAATTCAAACTAGGGCGAGATGATTCACCAAATCCAGGCCAGTCTAAGGATACAACTTGAAAATTGGGAGCTAGTAACTTGGCAAGTTCGCCCATTTCCAAACGCGTCGAAACACTGCTGAAAGATGGTAGTAGCAATAGCGGTGAACCTTTACCGAGGGTTTCATAGACAACGCGCAATTGCTGATTTTCAAAATTCCAGAGATATTCTTGAACTACTCCACCAAAGCCAATAGCAGCAGGAGTAGATAATAAATTGGTTGACATGACACTAAATTTTGGTAGTTGTACGTTATTTGTCAGTTGTCAGTTGTCAGTTGTCCTTTGTCTTTTGCAAATAACCAATGACCAATGACTAATGACCAATGACAAATGACCAAGTTTAGTTAGGCAAATCTAACTTACATTCCAATGCTTTTTTTTGCATGGTTTTAAAAATGTTGTAAAACCCATTAGCACGGGAAGGTGTCAGGCTAACATTTAAACCTGTTTCTTGAATAAAATCTGGGGTAAGTTGGACAATCTCAGTTGGCGTTAGTCCATGCAATCCTTCAACGAGAAGCCCGACTAATCCTTTGGTTAACTGGGAATCAGACTCGCCCTGAAACACAACCTTACCGTCATCCAAAGCTGCGGTGATAAAAACTTGAGACACGCAACCAGGAACTTTATTTTCGGGTAATTTCTCCGCTTCTGGGAACTCATTGAGCTTCTGAGCGTACCAGATTAGCTGTTCGTAGCGTCGCTTCGGTTCGGAAGCGCGTTGAAAGCGCTGGACAATTTTAGCGAGCGCAGGTGGCAAAGAATCTAGAGTTGAGGACATAACAGAAGCTACAAATGATCGGTCTTACCTTGAGTGTAAATTATCTTTAGAGCTATCGCGCCTCTTGTTCACTTGGCATTATGAAGCTTGCCATTACTGAATATAATTTATCAAATCCAGCTAATTACTGCGTAGGCGTAGCCCAACCTAGGCATCGCATCCCCATCGTCCAGATTTTTTAATGCGTCTAATCACAAAAACTTAATTTTATTCTAAGTAAAGATTTTATTAGTTCGTAGCATATTCTCTGCGTGCCTCTGCGCTTACCTTTGCGTTCCTCTGCGTTTAAATTTCAACCCTCAATTCTCCACGATTCGACAATTCGATGCCTACGGCTGGCTGCGCCTACGCCCTTACAAAATTAGCTGCAAGTAAATTTAACCAAGCAGCTAGATAATAATCAACAATTAAAAATTAAAAATCAAAAAAAAATTCTGATTTTTAATTTTTAATTTCTCTCCCTCAAGGATTAATTCGTAGTTTGTGCAGCTAGCATCTGCTTCAGCTTTTCTAATTCTGAAGCCCAACGAGGATCTGGACGAATAGTGTCTGAATCTGTGGTTGTAGTGCTGGTTTCACGAGAACCACCGCCGCCACTGCCGCCACGACGAGGCTTCTTAGAGCTTTTCTCACGACGGCTACCTTCTCTGTTGGGGCTAGGAGTTGGGGTACTACTAGCAGCAAGAGTAACTGGTTTAGGAGCTTGCTCGTCGCCCTCTTCACCCTTTGTCCGAGGTAATGCCTTTTCTAGCTTAATGGGAGTGTCTTTGAACATCTGCCCATTATACTTTTCAATGATTTCGTCAGCTTGCTCGTCATTATTGACGGTAAGAAAACCGAAACCACGGCATTTGCCAGTTTTGCGGTCTTTAATTAATTTAGTTGTTACAGCATCACCTTCGGCTGCAAAAACTGCTTGCAGATCTTGACGATCTATTACATCTTTAGGCAAATTACCTATATATAGGCGAACGGACATGAACTATACCTCCAGAGTTGAATGAACATGGCAAGGCGAGAAAACAATCGCTTGGCTTTGGCTTTTAATAAATAGATGCTATTGACCAAGGCTGCCATTAACCAATTTTTTTGCTCGAAACTATCAACTTATACAACAATACAGTTTTTCGTCGGGATCAAGCTTGTTTAATCCAAAGGCCCACACTATGGTGAGCTAATAACACCTTAATTCTAAGAATTGTAAATTTAATAGCCTATTGCCTGCAAAAGTACACGCTTTCTTCCATGCTCTTTTTCGCAGAATCAAATACCATTCCTTACATTACCACGGTATTTTCTACGTAGCTAGTTTAGCGCATACATTTCCGACGTTAGTATTACTGCATCGTAACATAAAACACATTTTTTATTCAAGAGAGCATATTTTGAAACAAAAACCAGCCGGTGGCTGGTTGATTCCCTGCTGTGTTGGGAGGATAAAAAGGTATGGAGTGGGGGAAAAGCATCCGATTTCATCACTAAGCTGTAGTGCTGAGTTATGTTGGCTGCTAATGTTTGTGTAAATAAATGTAACACTTGTAAAGAAAACCTGCAACTTTTGTTTACATTCCGATTTGTCCTTTGTCCTTTGCTAATGACCAATGACCAATGACAAATGACTAACCGGTAAGAAAAACGTATGCGCCCCAAGCCTGTGCTGCAACTGCCAAAAAAGTAGACCAAATGGGATGAGGGCTATGAATGGTTTTACCACTTTGAGTTTCCAAGGTTTGGATATCGATCCAAGGTGTTGCTCCTCGGCGGAACCAACCTGTAACGATAATTTGCCTACCAATTAGATCCTGATGATTAACTGACTGTCCTAGCCAAGAAATGTGGTGTAATTTCACTAAACCTGCGCTGGATTGGAGGATTAAATCTTGCGCTAGGGAGTTGCTAGTACCTTGACGACCTAATAATTTGCCCACAAGACGCACGCTGACGCTATCAATTGGTAAGGCAGAAGGGTCAGATAACAGGTTGGGTAAGTAGTCGTCAGTTTGCACAGTGTCAGGTTTGATATCGGGGAAGAAAGAATTAATCCGCATCACTGTACCGATGCTAAAGCCAATCAGAAGACAGCCTGTAATGAAAGACCAATCTTCGTATATCCACTTTAGATTTAAAAACTTTAGCGTGAATGCTAGTTGCCAGGTTAGCCAGACTAAAGCTGCAAACAAAACCCCTAGAGGAATTCCCAACCAGGGAGCGATTTGTAATAAGAAAGACTGACGCTTTACCTTTGACGGTTCGCTAGCAAAATGTAGCTCGGTGTCTAGATGCCAGTGACGGGCTATTTGGCAGAGGCGTTCGATGCGATCGCCCATCAAAGGATGACTACTATTAATCGTAAACCATCGGCGATAGGGATTGGCAGTATCCCACTTCAAAAAGGCTTCAAAAGATAGATTGCTGGCAATAGTGCCCAAAGCGAGGCTCTGTTGGTAGCTGACTGGTGTCAAAAGATTTAAGCTTTCTAGTTGCCAACTGGTCTGTTCCTGTTTTTGGATATCCGCTGCAACACCAATGGCAATTTTGAGTAAAGCACGAATCAGGGCATTGGGATTGCCAGTAATTTCAGATGCGACGCGATCGCTATAATAAAGCCGCAACCGCGATAACCACAATCCAGTCCCAGTCAGCAAAGACCAAACTCCATAAATTAGACTAGCCACAATTGTCACCGGCCAGCGCCAAATTTTCGCTGATATTTTGTCTCCCCACTGCGACACTTGCTGATATAACTTATGAATTGGTAGTGTCACCAGCAGCAACAAAGACATCACAGCAAAATCCCAGTGAGCAATATGCCCTAACTGTGTGGCGTAAATAGTGGCGATTTCATCATCTGCTAATTGCTCTAATAGCCCTTGACTCACAACAATCCTGGCATTACGTGGTAAACTACCATAGGTCAGGATAATTGGTGCAGCCATTGGTAAAATCCGCAGTTTGGGTATGGGCCAGTGTCGCTGTTGGCAACAACGTTGTAGCACCCGAACGGCTTCGCGGCTATGGGTATTCAATACATCTTTAGGAAATTCTCGCTGACCATACAATTTCGCCAGTAGTAGATCCAGCAACCAAGGTGATACTCCGATTAAAATCACCAATACTATTAGCAACAATCTAGTAGGATCGCGGTATAAAAGTTGCAGCGGCTCCAGATAAGGTAGTTTGACTAAAGTCTGGTTGATGAATCCCAATGCTAACTTGAGGATTTCTCGCATAACCCAAAACAGGGCGATGAATGTCCCTGCTGACAGTAGCCGCAAAGGAATTAATTTCGGTTTGCGTAGGGGTTGCCATGCTCTAGCGCGTTGTGCTTGCCGCCAATAAATAACACCGAATAATTTAGCTTGGGTGCGAGTCACAGAACCCATGAAGCCATTTAGGGGTGCAGTTGTTGGTGGTGGTAATGGCGTCGCTACTGTCGCTTTGAGTCTAGCTAGTGGCACCATCGACGGTGTGTCGTCGCTTTTGGTTTCTGTGACTTGATCT
>JBGTMK010000974.1:0-2038 GCA_041743605.1 Nostoc sp. | reverse complement strand
GGACTGGGGATTAGGGATTGGGTGGCAAATCGAAAAATTATGGTGGTTGCTTATTACCCAATACGTTTCACACGCGATAAATCGCCGTCTCTACAAAAAACTGATTATTGTAGAGACGGCGATTCATCGCGTCTCTTTACTTATAAACAAAGGTAAATTTGCGGAATCCTAATATACCAAAGGTGTCACACCACGCATTTTACGTAAAGAATTTATACAAGCAGGACAATCGCAGTTAAATAAGTCGGTTGCCATATCGCTTTCTTCGTTATTGAATTCCAGCATGGGAACATCTTCTGGAGAAAAATCTATTTCCCGCTGATATTTAGGAATTTGAGCCAATACAGAAGCCCTTGCACACACTAAACCCACTTTGTGTTTATTGCGTATACAAGATAGATTATCTTTGGTTTTGGCTTCTGGTTGTGGCTCTATAGCTTGCGCTTGATTGAGCATTACTCCCATAGAGAGAATAGAGCTAATCAGCACAGGAGAAGAAAGCAAACTCAGTATGAATTTGTTCATTAGTTTCCTTAGAAAACAATCTTGATTGCTCAGATTATCCGATTAAATTCTACAGTGCAAGTAAACCTGCATCAGGATATTACTTTAACTTAGAAGCTCGTAAGTACCGCCGTGTTCCAGCGCCCGTTGGTAGGCTGGACGCGTGTGAATGCGATCCAAAAAGGCCATGAGCTTCAGAAATCAGATATGAGTCCTATCGCAATCCTAAATGAGTTGTGAAAATTTGCGTTGTCCAGATCCCCGACTTCTCAAAGAAGTCGGGGATCTAATTTTTCACGAATGATTTAGGACTGCTATATGACTCCTGAATTCTGTTTCGATCAAAATCTAGCCTCAAAACTGTTTGAGTTTTGAGGGACAAAGTTAAAAATCAAGCAAAGTCATGTCTCTATATTTATTATCAGCCGAGGCTATTTAATGAAAATTAGAATTGTGCCGGATCAAATTCATAAATTCCTCACGAGTCCGCACATCTTTTGCAAAAACCCCGCGCATTGCACTAGTAACAGTCCAAGAACCAGGTTTCTGTACACCTCGCATTACCATACACATGTGAGTTGCTTCGATTACCACTGCAACCCCTTGAGGTTTGAGTAATCCTTGCAAGGCGTCAGCAATTTGCACCGTCAGGCGTTCTTGAACTTGTAAACGTCGTGCATACATTTCGCAAACACGGGCAATCTTAGATAATCCTATTACTTTGCCATTAGGTATATAAGCAACATGAGCGCGACCAATAATTGGTAAAATATGATGTTCGCAGGAACTGAAAATATCGATGTCCCGAACCAAAACCATTTCATTGGCGTCTTCTGTAAAAACTGCTCCGTTTAGCAGTTCATCCAAAGATTCATGATATCCTTTTGTGAGAAACTGTAGGGCTTTCATCACCCTTTTTGGAGTATCTTTGAGTCCTTCGCGGTCTGGATCTTCTCCTAACCCAATCAGCAAAGTACGCACAGCATGCATCATTTCGGCTTCTGTTACAGTTTGCTGTTGTCCAGTCGCTAAAGATGACAGTATCTGATCAGCAGAAGTTAGATCGGGACGAATCGATAGAGTCATTTTGTAAGTTGTGTGGAAATGTTTGATAAATTAGCTTGTGTCAGATGTCGGTTGCCATTGACTCCTGACTCGTAACTAAGTGTAACATAACTTCACACTTCTTAATCACACTAAACATTTTGTCAACTTGAACTTGTGAAAGTTATTGACCATATAGTAATATGGCGAAGCTTAAAAATTTGCTTCTCTTCTTGGGCTACGCCAACACGGCTAATTCTTCTCCTGTTATTGAAGAAGAATTCAGAAGCGGAGCCGGAGACGTTTCCGTTAGCTCCGGTCAGAATAAAGACGCGACTCGAAAATACTCGCTCTAAGCGTACTTCTACGGAGAAGCTACGCGCAGCGTCTCGTAGAGAATGCTTTACGCTGCGCTATCTCCCACTCGTACAGAATACCCAACTGAATTCTGATTCCTGACTCCTGAATTCTGTTTCGATAATTTCCCCTC
>JBGTMK010000973.1:0-9495 GCA_041743605.1 Nostoc sp. | reverse complement strand
GTTTTCGTTGGGAAATATCACCGCAGGCATAAGCATCAACGATTTTCTGGCGCAAGTCGAGAGAGTAGGGTTTCATACCGACCAGTTATTAGTACAATTGCTCTCTCCTAGTGTACTGCACTGGACTGATAACCGCTATATGAAAGTATTAGTCACTGGCAACGAAGGAATGATTGGTTCGGTTGTTGAAAAAGTTTTGCGTGCTAACGGATGTGAAGTGATTGGCTTTGATATAGTAAATGGTCATAATATTCTGAATCCAAATGAAATTCGTTCAGCACTTGTTGGCTGTGATGCAGTTGTTCATCTTGCGGCGCTACTTGGAAACTCTGAGGATATGCCCGATGAAATAATGGCAGTCAATCTTCTCGGAACTTGGCATATTCTTTCAGCATCAGCAGAGGCAAAACTCAAACGTGTTGTTTTCTTCAGCAGTGTTGATGTTTTGGGAATCTTTAAAGGCGAGAGAAAACCTGACTATCTTCCTTTAGATGACAATCATCCTTGTTATCCAACTACTCCTTATGCTGTTTCCAAGCGGCTTGGTGAAGAAATGTGCAGATATTTTACCGATAGCACAGGTATCCCAACTATTTGTTTGCGACCACCTGGTGTATTTGATGAAGAAACTTACAATTTTATTATTTCTAATCGACAAGCTAATCCCGATTTTGAGTGGAATCCATTTTGGGAATACGGCGCTTTTCTGGATGTGAGAGACGCCGCAGAAGCAACGCGATCTGCTTTATACTGCCCTAATCCTGGTCATGTTACCTTGTTACTATGCGCTGATGACATTTCTTCGGCCAATCGAACTAGTCAAGAAATGGCTCAATCTCTACTTCCTGAAGTGGATTGGCGCGGAGGTGATGAATATGAATATGAGCCTTATAAAGCCTTGATTAACACCAAACTTGCTAAAGAAGTTCTTCAATGGGTTCCGCGTTATAAATGGCGACCATGAGGTTGTTAATTTTCTGCTAAAATTTGAGATTTTGATAAAAAACCGTAAGAATTCAGCACCCAGAAGTCAGAATTTAAAAGGAATGCAGCATGGCTAGTACATTTATGTATCAAATTTTTTCCTAATTATTTAATTATTCTGAATCCTGTTAGCGATAGCGGGGCGTTTAGCCCATTCTGACTCCTGAATTCTTACGAAAAACCTTCAATCATCCAGCGTTTGGGGTGTTAGTATCGGCTGATTGTGTCTTGATAGGATATGCATTTTTTGGTTGCCTGACTAAACCCAAAGTCACTCGTTTCATAATCCAGTACAGCCCGACCAGTATCACAAAACTGATAGCAATAATCACTAATGGCTGTTTACCGAGAAGTTCTTCAATACCTTTGGTTAGTATGGCATCGGGTTGAGTAATCAAATCCCAACTATTAAAACGCAAAAATCGTCCCCAATAGACGCCAATGGCACAGAGAAAATGAGTAATCAACTCAACGCGCCAAATCCACTCGCTTCTACCGATGCGATGTAAGTAGTGACCCCAATTAATTAACGATATTACATAAGCTTCAAATCCACCAAGAATTACTAGCAAATATACAGGAATGAGGACTAAAGTAATCATCCAAACCGATTGAATTGTGCGGATATCATCTATCAAATGAATTACATCGGTCAACAAATATGGTGCATTTGGTAAGAAAGCGTAGAAAACTAAGAATCCTAGCCACCAAAGCCAAGTGCCACCGCGTCTCATGCGAAATAGCCACACACTCAAAGCCAAAGGTATAAAAGCCAGAAATAAATTCCAAGTCATCCATCTCATATTAATTTGCAAGACCTGCACAACTCTGGCTATCAATTCTTCTTTCATAGGTGCTTACTCGGAAGATGTTTCAATTGATGTATATTAACTCTAGTGATTGATTGATAAATTTTTTTTAGTCTCGCAAGAAAATTAATTTTCTCCAACATCAGACAATATTGTTGTGTCAGTTAAAAGTAAATACACACTGAATATATATCCAAGGTTTAGAGTTTTTGTATGTTTCATGCTGGGAGATAAAATTTGTCAATCAATCGGCTTAAGTCACTAGTATAGCCAGAAAATCATCAGGGTAAAACCTACCACCGAAAGGAAATCTGAGCAGCAAAAACGCCGCGAATAACTTCTGGTGGACTTTTTAAATTGCAATGTTGCCCCTGTTCTGGCTATTATATTGATTTCATTTTGCCTTGCTAGAGTTCCAGAAGTACCCAAAGTTTTTGTCAAGTCAGCTTTTGCTTAGGGGCGGGCGAGACGCCCACCCGGTTGGATATTTTTATGTGAAAGTACTTAACTAACGCAGTAGCACTCGACTACGGGGGCCGATCGCTTGTTTGGGTGAAGTGGATATTGCACAACTCTTGGCAGAATCCTGTGAACAAGCAGTTTGAGCTAGGTTTGCAGGGTTGACTTCCAGGGAATTACCACTACTGAATTCCATCTTAGGTGTAGTAGAGAGTGATGGAGAATTAGATCCAGATGTGTAGGTTGTAGGTGTCGAGGAAGCGATCGCACTACCATCACTAACTACAGGTGCAGGTGTGATCGCACTACCATCACTAACTACAGGTGCAGGTGTGATCGCACTACTACCACTAACTACAGGTGCAGGTGCGATCGCACTACTACCACTAACTACAGGCGCAGATGCGATCGCACTACCACCACTAACTACAGGCGCAGATGCGATCGCACTACCATCACTAACTACAGGTGCAGGTGCGATCGCACTACCATCACTAACTACAGGTGCAGGTGCGATCGCACTACCATCACTAACTACAGGCGCAGGAGTGGGTGTGCTACTACCATCACTAACTACAGGCGCAGGAGTGGGTGTGCTACTACCATCAATTACTAGTGGGGGAATGGGTGTACTACCACCGCTAATTACTGGCGGGGGAGTAGGTGTGCTACCACCACTAACTACGGGCGGGGGAGTGGGTGTGCTACCACCGTCAACTACGGGCGCGGGAGTTATGAGAGTTGCAGTTGCAGGTACTTTGATTTGTATTCTTGCTAGGGGTGCGTTAGTCATTTCCAAAGATGTCACCTTTGGGGAACCTGGGAGATCGGACTTGAAATCAAAGACTGTGGGAGTTGCACTACCATTGCGATCGCTATATCGCACTCCATATCCACTCACTTCAAAAGTACCCTGATACTGATTTCCAGTGTTTGGATCGGTGACAATACCAGTGTATAAGGCTTTTGTGAGATTAAATTCATCCTGAACTACTCCTTGAAATGTAGTTCCTGCCAATCTTCCTTGATATAGATATGGTGTCAATTCACCGTCAGAGAGAATCGGCGAAGTCAGAACGCCATTAAAGGAGACAATCGGAATGCCTTTGAAGTCAACAAAATAATGCAGACTACCATCACCACGTGTTCTTACCTGCACATAATCTGACTTGTATACAGGAACATAATTAGGATTATTATTAGTTCCTAAGTTCCGAGAGTAAGTCCCGGTGTCGTCTGTATCAATACGAGTAGTGCTTTGATTGAAATTGGGATTAATGCTAGGAAGTTGGATAGTGCCTGATAATGTGCCAGTGCTTTGAATTGTGATTTGAGCAAAAGCACTTGTTCCACTTAAACCGATGAAGGCTGCGGCTAAACTGCTGCTGGTAACAACTGCACAACCCAATGTAGTGAATGAATCTAATTTCATGAAACGTTTGCTCCTTTAATCACCTATAAAAAAAATACGCATAGGTTTAGGCAAGATTTTTCCTTACTATCACTGGATAGTGAAAGCATCTAATACTGAATTAACCAGTATACAAATAGCGTATTTGATTACATTTACATCAGTACAAAATTAAAACCGGAAAGTTGCTCTTAATGTCCCAACGACTAATGCATCGTTAGCAGCATTGTGATCGGGATTGAAAATAACGAATAAGCCGGGAGTCAGGGCGATATTGTCGCTCAACTGGGCGCGGTAAAAAACTTCTACGTGAATTGATGTGTCACTACGTCCGCCAGCTGTCCCCCCATCAGAAAAGTTGGGAAAATTTAAGCCTTCGGGTAAAGTACTAGAAGTAATTTTGGGCGGTTGTCCGACAAGAACGCCTCCTAAATTCCCAGAACGCAGCAAGTTGGGAAAAGCCGCAAACACCATCCAGTTTGTAGATTCCACACTTCCAGAAAGGTTGAATGGTTTGGAGGAAGTAAAGCCACCCCAACCGCCCAACTGGAAGTTAGGGTTGATTCGCCAAGCAACGGTAGCACCAATTGCTTGAGTATCGAAAGCTGTAGGATCTGCAAAAGGCGAAATCAGTTGAGAATCGCCGATACCACTTCCTAGCAAGCCATCTGGGGAGTGGGAATAAAGATAATGTACGCCGACATCGATGTTATTAGTGGGTGCTAAACTTAACTGAGCGCCAGCAGTAAATCTACCGCCAAATAATCCACCTTGGTTGATGTTGCCAGGAAAACTGGGGATTTCTGAACTATAAACGCCTTGCAAACTGATGCGATCGCTAATCTGCCAGTCAAAGCCTATACCGCCAGTGCCGTTACCAATACTTAAAATCGGGTTCCGCTGACCAAATAGAGAAATTGCACCGTCGCTAGAACCTTCTAAAGGGCTAATACCGCGAAAGGTGTTGATGGGGTTGACTCCCGCTGTACCTACGACGATTCCCAAGTTATCCGAGGCGAGAAATCGATAAGATAAGTCACTAACAACTAGATTGTTGTCTGTATTTGACTCGAAACCTAACCGTCCCATATTGGTGGATAGCAAAGATGCAGTAGAACCTAAATTCCCCGCAGATAGCCCTGTTAACAGCAAATCTCGCCCTGTAAACGACGTTGCTAAGGTTAGTTGGGCGCTACTTGTGAAAGTCAGATTGGTTTTTCCCTGGCGTTCAGGGACTCCATCTCTCGGAAACAAATCCACATCAGGGCTATTGGTTCCCTGAACGCTAAAAATAGCTTGACCAAATAATCTGGTAGTTGTGGAAAACTGATTCCCTTGTAATTCAGTAGTGCGGTGTTCGATAGCTTCGACACGTTGCTGTAATTGTTGCAACTCTGCTTTGAATTCGCCTTGCAACCTTTGCAGCAAGATTAAATCTTCATTATTAACAGTATTAATTTTATTGTTAGCGATTGCTTCGTTAATCTTCTCCAAACAAGCATTTAAACCCGCCGCAAATTCATAACGGCTAATGGTACGATTCCCCAGATAAGTACCATCAGCATATCCCGCAATGCAGCCATAGCGTTCTACCAAAGACTGCAAAGCATCAAAAGCCCAATCGGAGGGTTGCACATCTTCAAGTTGCGACACTGAGGTGACTTGAGACATTGGGTTGTCTGAGTCTGGAGGATGGGGAGATAGAGAGAATTCTTCTATGTTCTTCTGGTTCTGTGCAATTTCTGTTACAGGTTGAGTATTTTTTAATTCAGGTAAGTTAGGGGAACTTATAAATTGAATTTTTTCTCTACTTTTTCTAAGTATATTTTCGTACTTATTATTTATAGCTGATGAATTGGTTATATCTGGCTGGACAAATTCAGGTGGTGTAATTTCAGCAGGTGAGACAACTTCAGATAAATTTTCCTGTGTTGACTCCTGCACGGGATTTTCTGACGTAATTACAGGCTGTTCTGGTAAATTAAGGGCAGAGATTGGCGCTGTTACTAGCACACTCGCCATCAGTAGACTAATATCACTCATGGTATTTCATTTGACTTGCACCAATATTTCTTTTGACAGACAAACTTGGTGTATATCAGGATTTTTTTGAAAAAAAAAGTGACAAAAGTTACTGATGCGTAAAAAGTGAGTTGTTTGTTTTAAAACCAAGCAGATGTACTGTGGTAGGACTTGTATCATGTCCGATTAAATACTTGTCATTACGTTCGCTTTTAGCGTTCCCGCAGGGTACGTAGCGATAGCGGAGTGAAGTAATCGCAATGATTCTGTGATTGCTTCTCTACGAGACGCTGCGCGAACGTTTCACTCCGTTCCACTCGCAATGACATATCATAAGTGATTAAGCGGACATGATATTACGCATTGACAGAGATAACTAATTGTGGATTGCCTCTCAGGATAGGTTAGGTTCCCAATCTCTAGGCTGGGAACCATTCAGGGCAAAGGCTGTGTCGTTAACTTAGTGCCATTGGGTGCAGAGCGTTTATGTTTAGCGATCGCAGTTTTAAGAGAAACCCAACAAACCACCAAAAATGTTGAGTTCCCATGCAGAAAACCCTTCGCGTCTACGTTCCTTCCTTAACCCCAGCTTCTTGCGGAATGAGAGGCAATTTACGAATTATTTTGACTATTCACTACTGATAGCTCTTTTTTTATCATTATCAAGCCGACAATAACAAGTAAAGCACCGAATGCAAGAAATCCTACATCCCACGCTAACTGATTTGGGCCTGGTTTTACATGATGGATACCGAGAATTTGGTGGTCAATTAAACCTTCAACTAAGTCAAACAACCCAGTACCAATAAGTATTGACCCAATAAAGGTCTGTGATGACCAAGTAACATCATCACGCCTACCTGCACGCCATAGCAACACAAGTCCTACTACGGTGAATACCCAATTCAAGGTATGAAATAAACCATCCCATACTATGTTCAAATCTATATTCGCTGTATTTGTCAGAGGTCGAATGTTACTGAGCATATGATGCCATTGAAGGATCTGATGCAGTAAAATTCCATCAATAAACCCTCCAAGACCAACACCAAGAAAAATTCCAGCAGTAATTAGGGGTGCGCGTCGGTTGAGGGTTTCACTTTTCGCCTCCATTGTCAACCTCATCGATAGGCTTTTTTACCAAAATACAACTCTTTTAGGAGAAATATCTTCTATCTTGAGGCAAGTACGATCATTCAATTTATAGCGCTTTTCAACTATCGAATTACACTCCTGGCGTTCAACTAAGGCTGACAGCAAAAGCCTAATCACTACTTCCTGTCTAGGTTGTGCAATCAATTTTCAAATTTCATCTGCATACCCGTCTTCACTGGGTCGAAATCTTGGGGAAAATGGGTACTGTGATCGTAGTCTGCTTTTTCTAGGTTTGCTCCTTTGAGATCAGCTTTGCGGAGATTCGCTGACATCAATAATGCTCCCCTAAGATCAGCATCTTTCAGATTAGCTTGACTGAGATCGGCAAAGCTTAAATCAGTTCCCCTCAAATTAGCGCCACACAGATTAGCTTCACTCAAGTCAGCATAACTGAGGTCAGATCCTTTCAAATTAATACCTTGCAAATCAGCATTACCCAGTTCTGCTTTGCTAAAGTCCCGTTTTCCTGCTGCATAACTTTCCACAAGAGTAGTGGCACTATTTATGGGTTGTTGAGAGTTGACTTCAGGCATATAAGAGCATTGCAGGTTACTTCGTCATTAATTTCATGGTCAAGATGAAAATTTTCTTACTTCATCCTGATCTAAATGTAATACATTAGTTCCTTCTGTTTTCGGATTGATCTTCGTTCACAAAGGTCTTGGAGTGTATATTTTTCTAAAACGGAGTTTGCAGCCTGACGTGCTTCCTGCCAGACTTCCTGAATTAGCTCACCTTCTACGGTGTTGGGAGTCGGTTCACAATTAGAGCCAACAATATCTGACCCTTCCATACAGCTAAAAGCATCCAACACTGTAATCTTTCCGGGATCTCGTGCCAGAACATAGCCACCTTTGGCTCCGCGTATGCTCTTAATTAAACCTCCACGTCTTAATGTTGCCAGGAGTTGTTCCAAATAGCGATTTGGAATGTCTTGCAATGCCGCTATTTCTCGAATTTGCAAGGCTTCCCCGTTAGGGTAGCAGCTTGCCAACTCTAACAGGGCTAAAAGTGCGTATTCTGATTTATTGGAGATTACCACAAGCGTAATATTTTAACTCATGCCTAAAGATACAAAGTCTTGGAATTCGTTTTTCTTCGCATTAGCTTAGAAAAACTTTACAATCAAATTATTATTTATCTACTAGTTCCACTGTAAAAACCTTCTAGCATAGAAGCAAATACTTTTGGTTTTTAACTTAATAAACAAAAATGATTGACTATTGTACACTCCTCCATTTTAAAAGAGATAACAAGAGAGTTTCAAGCCTGTTCCCTAGCATAACTGTTTGACTAATTATCTTGTTGTACACCGCCCACTACTGGCTTAACTTCCGAAAATGGATCAGTGCCGCCACCCCAATTAAAATCACTAATTCGGAAACTGAAGCCACCTAACTCCAGCACCGGATTGTAACGCAAGGTGATGCCATAGGTGCGACGGCTATATTCCACAATGTAGTCGGTGCTAGTTTCTCTACCAGTATCCAAGTTAACAGATGTTTGAAAGCCTAAACGAAAAGGGCCGTAGATTTGCTGCGATATTCCAGCGGTCAACACTTTGTTATCAACAGAGCGATCAAACAAAAAGGGTGATAATCCGTTATTTAAGCCTTGAGAATAACTAATATTAAAAGCAGTATAGTCGAAAAAAGGTCGAGAAAAATGACCAATTTGCCCTAGTAAGCCAATTGTACCAGTTAAAGTGCTTTGGTTATCTCCATTGGTGTAATAACTGCTAGTGCCTGTGACGCTTGCGATCGCTTGCAAGTAAGGAACTACAGGATTGGCTGTGTATCGTAAACCTTCATTGGCAGTGGCTGCCAATGGTTTTCCCTGCCATAGTAATAGGCCAGTACCGAGGGTAGCACTGCCTTGTAAACGACCTAGTGAAATGCGATTATTTTCCCGCACTGGTTCTAGTAAGTCTTGGCGATCAGTGTTGGCATCAATATACTGGGCACTTGCCTGATAGTTGAGGTTGATACCACTTTTTCCTAAAGGAATTATGGGAGAGCTAATAATGCCGCCAAGACTGCTCTGGACAGTTTGAAAGCCGAGAGTACCGTTGTAAAGGCGATCGCGGTAATTATATTGCAGATTCAATATGTGGGGAAGGGAATCGCCTAATGTCTGACGCAATCCCAAATTCACCCGCAAATTTTCTTCTATGTTGTTCAAGTTGAAACTGGTTAATTCCCCAGTCCCCTCAACTACCGTCCGTGGACTCAAAACAGAATTTATCTTTGTCTTCACAGCAAATAGTGCGCCTAAGTCACCCGTACCTTCTTGCACCGCTCTCTGTACTAATAACTGGGGCGTAATCGTCCAGCGAGTCTGATCTGTATCGATTACTGGAAAGCCACGCTCGATATACAAACCACCCCGCCGATCTCCATCATAGCCAGGGGAAACGATTGCAGGTGTAACGTCCCGCTCTCTACGATCAATCTTCTGCTCATTCACCGGAATTGGTAAGGATACTGTTTGATCCAATACCAAACGCTGTCCTTGTGTCCTGATCCGATCTACCAAGGGTGTCTCTCGCGTCAGAGTTACTTTATCTGCGCGTAATTCTAGTTCTGGAGGCGAAAAAGGATCATTAGTAATGCGGACATTGCTCGCTTCCCAGCCTTGTGGATAGAAGTCAATTTG
>JBGTMK010000972.1:0-4002 GCA_041743605.1 Nostoc sp. | reverse complement strand
GCTGCCAGAAGTCATAGGTATCTAGCTCATGAACGGGTTGCAGCAAATCTTTAGCATCCTGTCCACGAAGTCCCAGCGCTAGCAATTGTTCTTCTGCTTGTCGCACCAGATTCTTGAACCGAATCGGATTTTGCTGGGTTTCGGCTCCTAAACGCTCCATTGGCGTGTAGATCGAGATGCAGGTTGAGTTTGATTCTGTCGCTAAAGCTGTTAAGTCATCAATGGCTAATAAATTCATGGTGTACCTCAATTAAATTTTTCTATCAAGCTTCTATGAGTTGGTATAGCTAAGTGCTGAGTGCCATACATGGATAGCGGGGCGTTGAGCCAGTGCTGAGTAAAAACCCAGTTGTTTCAAGACTTTGAGCAATCAACACTGTCCTTATCTGTGTGACTACGGCTATAACTGCGAGTGCAAACTCTGCATTCTTGGCAGTCAGAATTTGCTTATTAGCACACAACTCGATAACTACTGACTGCTAACTCCATCAGTGGTTCGTCCACTCATCTAACTCTCATGGATACGGTAGAACGCAATGACCTCAGCATGACCCCAGGTATCATTCCAGGTTCGATCAATAACTTCCAAAAGCGTTGGATTTTCTGTTTTGACAAATTGCATCATGCGATGAAAGTGTTTATGCAGTAATTAAAAAACAGCTTTATTAGCCTCTTTTAGAAAATAAACGAACCGTTCAGTTATTTATTTTGGAGGTACTGCGATCGCGTAGATTATCTAACATAGTTTTTCTACTCTTTGTCCTTAATTTTAGAATTCAAATATTTAAATATCATCTATAGATAGAAACAGTTTTGATTAAAATGTTATCTATAATTAGACACAAATTATTCTTTGTTCAACTATCTCAAAAGCCAGTGCTGGCAAGCTAAGTGCCATTATATAAAGAACTAAAGATATTCCCAATAAAAACAAGGGTTGTGTCAAGAAAGATGCTTTTCTCATAGTCATGGGAGGTTCAAGTTTGATTCAGTCTACCGATAGATTGCATCATCGATTGTGGCTCGGAAAAATTCACCCTCTGACTCAAACTGCTCAGTGCCGAAGTACTATCCAACTCGCAAATGAATCGGAATAGAGGAACGCCGCTCCGGTACTGGGTACCAGGAATTGTTTTTTAAAATTTGCTGGTGGGTAAGAGTAAGCACCATAATTGTTCGATTTTACACCCGTTACCAGTCCCTTTTTCAAAAATAAATACGATTAATTAGGAGTGTAGATAATTTTTTGTGATTCACATATCGTCTAATCTGTCAATGCACAAGTTATAATTTAGATTTTTTATAAAGATTGCGTTAAATTACTAGTTATTGTGATAAAGCATTACAAGAATTGCTTTATAAATCAACCTATGAGTAGATGTAAACTCACTGAGTAGACACACATTAACCACTATTTATCTAGCAGGTAGATAGCAGTTTAAAAGTGAGTTTTTGCTATTTGATTTAACCCACAAGGTACAGCATTCTGTTAACCAATATAAAAAGGACACAAACATGACAAGAATCGCAAGCAAAATAGCCTTATCTGTCCTAGGAGCAGCAGGAGTTTTTTTGTCTTCGACACCAGCGAGAGCCGTCATCCTTGTAGAACCCATCGTGACGGAGACGAATCAACTAAGATTAGAAGTGGGAGAACCAAGAATTCTTGGGCCAGATATTCTACCAGGACAAATAATAGAATATGGTGTTCCAGATCGAGCTAACAACTTGCAAAATAGCACTGGAAATGATATAGGAAGCATCGTTTTTGACTTAAAAACGCTGTTTTTTACTTCTGATCCATCATTTGATAATGAGCCAGTGGAGTGGGGAGATGTTGATGGAGATGGGAAGATTGGTTTCTCTAGTAATCCTGAACTCAAGGATATATTTGCAAGTGTTGTCGTCGAAGGCAGCACTATTACTTATAGTGGTGGCAGAATTCCAGACGGAAGCATATTTTACAATCTATTTTCTACCAAGCCTGATTTATCCCCAGGTGGTGGAATTATTCCACCAGCACCACCCCTACCAGCGGATCAAGATGGGCCGATCCGCGTGAGTGCTTATTACACTGCCATTCCTGAATCAACTAATGTTTTAGGTTTACTGGTCTTTGGTGCTTTAGGCCTAGGTTTCAAACTAAAGCGATCGCTTTAGCTTGAACTCTGTTACAAAGGCTACGGTGTATACATCTGAGGTTACAGGGGACGGAGGACTAATAGTGCTAAGTAAGTAATCTCACTTCTTGACTCAGAATTTGGAACTGGCTCAACGCCCCGCTACCGCTAACGGGACTCAGAACTGTTTTGTCCAATGTCCTCATTTTGTAATTAACTCACCATACACTGCCAGTGTTTCTTGGTGAACGCGGGCAACACTCAGCCACTCTAGATTTTGATTTGCCCGCTGTTTCCACTCGTGCAGCATCTCGGCATTACTCAGTAATTGTACTAAGACCGCAGCCAAAGCATTACTATCTTTTACTGGCACTAAAAGACCTGCTTGCCCATTGTCTAAAGCTTCAGGAATCCCGTCTACCTGAGTGCCAATGATCGCAGTTCCAGCTTCCCTAGCTTCTGAAATCACCAGGGGGCAAGGGTCACGGTGGGAAGCTAGCACAAATATGTCGCAAGATATGAGATAGGGTTGAGGTTCTGGTTGGAAGCCTTCAAAATGAATGCGTTCTTTTGCAGAAGTTGCTTGTGCCTGTGCCTCAAATAGCTGTTTATCAGGGCCATTTCCTACCAAATAAAGATGGGCTTGGGGAAAATCTGAGGCAATTTTTTCAAAGGCAGCGATTAACTCAGCAATTCCTTTGCGTTGATACATCCCAGCTACGGTAGCGATCGCTGGACGTTGTAACGGTAAAGGTTGATAATCTTGTATTTGCCGGGTGCGGGGACTACCTAAAGTTCCGTTACATACTACCCGTAACTTATTTTCTGGGATACCGCGCCGTACCATAGAATCTTGCACAGCTTTACTGACAGCAATTACCCTGTCAGCTAAACCCATCAACAGGCTAGCACGCTGAAATTCGTTGTGGACTGTGGAAACTAGAGCATATTTATGCCCTTTAAAAAGGCGTGCTAGTATGACTCCCGTCATCATGTGGGCATGAACAATATCTGGCTGAAATTCAGCTGCGATCGCTCGGTAACGCACAGATGCTTTGATCAGACTTATCGGTTTTCTGCTTTGGTCTAATTGGTAGTGTTTGACACCATACTTATCTAGTAAACTCTCGTATTCACCACCACCAGAAACAACCGCTACCTCAAAACCAGATTTTGCCTGTAGACAAGCCAAATCCACAGCCACATTCACAATACCGTTACCTATTTCTTGAACGTGGTTCAAAATATGTATGATTCGCATAATCTTTGAGATGTATATAAAAAAATAAACATAAGTAACTGAATGTAAATCAATATAATTATTGAGGTCTTTGGTGACAACTCAAAAATAGTCAGCAGTGGATAAAATTGACCACTTGCTGCTGACTAAAAGGGCTTCTAAGCAGTTACTTAGCCTAAAGACTTATTCAGTCATGGCTCGATAAATCGGGGTAAAACTCTAAAATTCTCCAGACTGCATCTACTTGTTTAGAACGGTGGGCATGAAGACTGATGACATAGACGCGAATCCAGAAATCTGCCTACAGGTTGAAGAAATTAACGAGACTCTTCATTGGCGCAGTGTGATTGTGAATGGTCGAGCCTCACGCCTCCACTGATGAAGCTAGTAGCGCAAGGCTGAATTCGTAATTCGTAATGACGCTCTCTACGAGACGCTAAAAGCGAACGCGGACTCGCTAACGTAATTCGTAATTAATTGTTTACAACTGTTATTCTCACCGTATCCGCTCAATAAGTTGCGGTAAGCAAAAATTATTAGCGATTGTTGAATCAATCTACGAATCAGACAAATACCTTAACATTAAGCAATGCAAGCACAGGAATTGATGCACGTACAATTAAATATTGTAAGTGCAGTTTT
>JBGTMK010000971.1:0-1552 GCA_041743605.1 Nostoc sp. | reverse complement strand
TTCTCCAAATTTTTGCGTATCTTCTTTCATACATATAGGACAAAACTTGAGAAACTTTTTTCCTCTATCGGTAGAATTAAAAGCTACTTTAGCCATCTCTAAGATAGAGCCATTTAGTTTTTTCTTCATTGACTCTCTTACTAGCCAAGCTTCCTGTGGAATTAGAAAAGTTGCATAAAAAGGGTATAAACTATGATTTTGAATTATATTTTCTACAGTCTGCTTTGAACGCAAGGGTAAGTTATTAACTAGATAATTTAAGTTACTAGGTAAAATAACTCTACATATTTGTTGAGAATAATATCCAAATAGCTCTATTTCTGTTTGCCTGAAACTTGTGTTACCACTCCTGATATGATATCGAGCTAAACCACTATACAAAAGCTCATCAGGATAAAGTTGTGGAAAAAAACTGAGCATAAGCCTACTCAATATTGATAAAGTCTTGAAGTGGATTTTTAATTATATCTGCTGCTTTTAAGTCTTGATAAGCAGGAATTTTTTTATTTTTGGCATTCTCGACAATTTGGCGAATATCATTACTCTGATATTTTGGCTTTGTTTTGCGTATGTTCGTCTTTGCAGTGCCTTTCTTAACTGGCTCGCCTTGCAAAGCATAAATATATGCTTCTTTTACCAACGAAGGAATATCTGCATTATCTTCATTAATTGCAAGAACTTTTTCAGCACACTCTTTAGCTACAGAAGGCTCTACATCTAACTTCACAAGTTCAACAATAATATGACGTAGCTTTACTGATTGATTTCCCCTGTTTTGCTGCTTACGTGCTAATCTGCGAACTTCTTCTAAGTCACTAGATTCAAGCTCAGACAAACACTTGTTTTTGTATTCTATAGCATCAATGGGAGCAATATCTTTGTATTTAATCATCCAATCCTGATCTCCTGACCTTATAGCATCCAGCATTGGTTTGACTAAATATAGTCCGTCTTTCGCTGATTGGTGAATTAGGTCCACAGTAATTTTCTCATCACCTCCGAGCGAAATTGCCCTCCATTGAATCATTTTATAGAGCTTGATAGCAATATCAATAATTCCTTGACACTCGTAGTAGAAAGCTTCGTTAATTTCATCAGAAAAATCAACAGGAGTTTTTGTCCACTGATACTCCCATATTCCTGTGAGGAAGAAATCCCAGTCATCATCTTGAAGCATTCTCTCCCAAATGACACTTCCTTGCCCTGTTCCTCTTCTAGCATTCCGAAAATTACCTTGTAAAATTGGAAAAGCCTCGTTTGTTCCTACTCGAATTACTGGAACTCCGATAGTGTTATCCATTTTGACTAAAAAATTTAATAAATCATCTCTATTCCTTCTTGCGTTCACCAAATTTTGCATTTCATCTATAACCAAAACTCCTAAATGATGGGTATGAGCAATTTGGGCAACTTGAGCTAACATATAGTCTTCTGAATTACCTCTAGAACCAAATTTCTTGAAGTAGCTAGTTCCAAGAAGCCTGTCAACAGCAAGAAAAATATCAGTACACAAACCTTTCAAAGAGCCTGCATGGGGACAATCAACTTTCAG
>JBGTMK010000970.1:0-8251 GCA_041743605.1 Nostoc sp. | reverse complement strand
ATTGACTAGGTACGCCAACTTTGCGAATATTACGGCTCATGCCAATTAAGTCAGGCAATGTTCGTAAATTGCCAATTAAAGCGATAAAATCGCCTCTGTCTGGGTAGAAGCGTTCCAGAGGAGAAGGGTAACTTTGGGAACCAGGCGTAGAATCCTTATACCCCAACATTTCTAGGGAGATCATTAAGCGTAGCTGTTGCTTTTGTTGGTGCAACAAAGCTGCATAGTCAGCACTACCTAGTAACCCATATTCTTCCATATCGAAAGCGACTAGCCTTAAGGGATATCTTAAAGCTTGGGCAGCAAACTTTCTGGCTAATTCCAGCAACACCGCCACACCTGTAGCATTATCATCAGCCGCAACTGTTCCCGGAACGCCATCATAATGAACGCCAATTAAAATTGGTAGCAAATCCTTTTTTTGCCCTCTCCTTTGGGAAGGTAAATTTAATATCAAGTTATTACAAGCTTTACCTCTGACTTCAAAGGTGTGGATTTCCACACTCCCCCATTGGGAAAATTGCTGGCGGATATATTCTTGGACAAAAAAATGTCCAGCCGTTGCCATGTAAGGATCGCGTTCTCGCGCGATCGCACTCAGGGAACTTTTTAATCGCTCTGTTAAATTCAAATCTTTTAACTAGTGGCAATATTAGACTTTTCAGGCACTCAAAAGAACAGAGCAAGCATTACTAAGGTGCATTTACCCAACTTGCAGATACCGTAAGCAGAAGTAGGCGGATAACAAGAATTGAGGCTGCTTGGGCACACCAACCATCTCAATGCTATCCTAGTCTTGCAACTATCTCCTCTAGCTACACTTCTTAGCTTACTGCCTTAATGATGACTATTATACCATTGAGGTGTTTCATCCTGTAGCACAAAGCTAAAGGTAGTTCCGCCCAATCATAATAAATGTATAAGACACTTTAGGAGAAGAGTAACGCATGGGCAAGGTAGTCGGCATCGACTTGGGTACAACCAACTCAGTAGTCGCCGTTATGGAGGGTGGCAAGCCGGTGGTGATTGCCAATGCAGAAGGAATGCGAACAACCCCCTCCGTAGTTGGCTTCAGCAAAGATGGCGAAAGGGTGGTTGGGCAAATGGCACGGCGGCAAACCGTCCTCAATCCCCAAAATACTTTTTTTGCAGTGAAACGTTTCATTGGGCGGAAGTATGGCGAACTTAATCCAGATTCCAAGCGTGTACCATACACCATCCGCAAAGACGAAGTAGGTAATATTAAAATTGCTTGTCCCCGCCTCAATAAAGATTTCGCCCCAGAAGAAATTTCGGCAATGGTGCTGAAGAAATTGGCAGACGATGCTAGCCGCTATTTGGGTGAACCCGTGACTGGGGCCGTGATTACAGTACCCGCTTATTTTAACGATTCTCAACGGCAAGCAACCCGCGATGCTGGCAGAATTGCTGGCTTAGAGGTGTTGCGAATTCTTAATGAACCGACTGCTGCATCTTTGGCTTATGGATTAGATCGGGGTGACACGGAAACCATTTTAGTATTTGACTTGGGTGGTGGAACCTTTGACGTGTCGATTTTAGAAGTTGGCGACGGGATATTTGAAGTCAAGGCTACCAGTGGAGATACGCAACTTGGTGGTAACGACTTTGATAAAATAATAGTCGATTGGCTAGCAGAGCAATTTCTGGAAACAGAAGAGGTAGACTTAAGACGCGATCGCCAAGCTTTGCAACGTCTCATGGAAGCTGCGGAAAAAGCCAAAATTGAGCTTTCTGCTGTTAGCGTCACTGATATTAACTTACCCTTCATTACCGCCACTGAAGATGGCCCCAAACATCTGGAAACTCGTCTAACGCGTTCCCAGTTTGAAGGTTTATGTGGTGATTTGGTAGGGCGTTTGCGGACACCAGTGAAACGCGCCCTAAAAGATGCCGGACTCTCACCTAGAGATATTGAAGAAGTTGTATTAGTTGGCGGTTCTACACGGATGCCAATGGTGAAGCAACTAGTGCGGGACTTGATTGGTACGGAACCCAACGAAAATGTCAACCCCGATGAAGTTGTGGGAGTAGGTGCAGCAATTCAAGCAGGAATTCTCGCTGGCGAACTTAAAGATGTCCTGCTTTTAGATGTCACACCCCTTTCTATGGGATTGGAAACCATCGGCGGCGTAATGAAAAAACTTATTCCTCGCAACACCACCATACCAGTCCGGCGTTCCGACATTTTTTCTACGTCTGAAAATAACCAAAATACTGTGGAAATCCACGTAGTCCAAGGCGAACGGGAAATGGCAGCAAACAATAAGTCTTTAGGACGTTTTAAGCTGTATGGCATCCCGCCAGCGCCGCGAGGAATTCCCCAAGTGCAGGTGTCATTTGATATTGATGCCAACGGTATTTTACAGGTAACAGCCTTAGATAGAACCACTGGGCGAGAACAGAGTATCACCATTCAAGGCGCTTCCACCTTGAATGAGTCGGAAGTGAATCGGATGATTCAAGATGCTCAAAAATACGCTGATGTCGATCGCGAACGCAAAGAAAGAGTAGAAAAACGGACTCGTTCTGAAGCGTTGATTTTCCAAGCAGAACGGCAACTTAGAGAAGTAGCTTTAGAATTTGGTATGCAATTTGCCCGCAGCCGCCGCCAAAGAATTGATAATATTTGTCGAGACTTAAAAGAGAGTCTTAAGGAAAATAGCGATCGCGGTATTGATCAAGCCTACGCCGATTTACAAGATGCTCTCTATGAGCTAAATCGGGAAGTCCGCCAGACTTATGCTGAAGATGAAGATGACGACTTGTTTGGTACCATCCGTGACATATTTACTGGCGGTGATAAGGAACGAGAACGCGAATTTCCCAGAGATACATATCGGGAACGCGACTCATACAGTCAGGACTATGGCAGAGATTACGGCAAAGACTATAACAGAGATTACGGCAAAGATTACGGCAGAGACTATAACCGAGACAGTCGTTCTCCCTCTTATGAAAGCCGTCCTCCACGCAGCAAATCCCGTCCTAGCTACCAAGATAACTGGGATGATGAAGAAGACAGTGATTGGTTATAAGAAAAGTTAGGAGTTAGAAGTTAGGAGTGAGGAGTTAAAAATTAAATCTTTCAACTCCTAACTCATAACTCTTAACTTATAACTTCTAACTCATAATTAATCTAAAATCTAAAATTTAAATAACTGAACTATGCAAAATTTGCCGAACTTTCGCGATTACTACGAGATTTTAGGAGTGTCTAAAGATGCCTCTGGCGAGGAAATTAAAAAGGTTTATCGGCGGTTAGCAAGACAATATCACCCCGATCTAAATCCGGGTAACAAAGAATCTGAGGAAAAATTTAAGGATATTGGCGAGGCTTATGAAGTCCTTTCGGACTCAGCCAAGCGATCGCAGTACGACCAGTTTAGCCGCTACTGGAAGCAAAAAGGCTTTGCCGGCAATAAACAGACGCCAAAGGCTAAAACTTGGCAGAGTAGCGCTAGCGATCGCAATGGCAATCAGGACGTAGATCCCAGCCAATTCTCTGATTTTGAAAGCTTTATTAATCAAGTTATCGGCGTCAAAAATAAGAGTGCGGCCAGTAATTCTAGTAATGGTAACAATAGCGATCCCTTTCGTTCCCCCAGAACAAAAGTTGCCTATACCGTTAATACACCCCCACCTCGCACAACCCGCCGGGATATAGAAGCCAGATTAACACTGCCACTAGAAAAAGCTTATCAAGGTGGTAATGAACGCATTCGCTTAGAAGATGGGCGATCGCTAGAGGTTAATATGCCTCCAGGTATGGTATCAGGTCAAACTATTCGTTTGCGAAATCAAGGCGTTGGTGGTGGCGATCTATACTTAAAAATTACCGTTGAGCCTCATCCATTATTTAAACTAGAAGGTGCAAATATCCTCTGCCAAGTACCAGTTACTCCCAGCGAGGCAGTTTTAGGAGGACAGGTAGAAGCACCTACTCTTGATGGCCCTGTAAAAATGACTACCCCTCCCGGAGTTAGGTCTGGTCAAAAATTTCGACTAGGTAATAAAGGCTATCCCAGTGATGACGGTAAACGTGGGGATCAATTAGTAGAAATTCAAATAGTTACACCGAAAAATATTAGTCAAGAAGAACGGGAACTTTACGAAAAGTTACGGCAAATTGAAACCTTTAAACCCCGTGCTGATTTAATCCGTTAGGGATAATACAGCAGAATTCAGGAGTCAGAATGGGCTAAACGCCCCGCTACCGCTAACAGGAGTCAGAAGTAGAACAGTCTCTATACCTGGTTTTTAGACTTAGTTTGTGTACTTTACTAACTTGAAATCATCTGTATATAAAGCTATTGACCAAAATAATGAATAATTCGTAATTATTTTGGACTTCAGTCTTCATCTTGAAAAATAGTTTCTATATCTTGTGAGCCATGCAAGATACGTACAATTTCTATACCTTCTTCTATTGGACGATAAAAAATTAAATAATTTTTCACTGGGAAACTTCGCAAAAAAGGAGCCAACTCATCTCGTAGTTTGCCCATTTGGGGAAATTTAGCCAGTTTCGGAAAATTTTCTCGCAGAGTATCAAAAAGTGTGTCAGCAGCTTTTAAGTTATTTGGCGCGAGATATTCCCATATATCCTCAATATCTCGCGCTGCTTGAGTAGAAATCCGAAATCGATTCATAGAGAATCGCTATCAGCAGAATTTTGCTGTACTCGCCCTTTAATATTGGCAAAAAAAGCTGAAATTGACTCCTCATTATATTCAGTATAATGACCGCTTTCAAGTTGCTTAATACCAATGTCAATCTGACTGCGTAACGCTTCTAGCTTAAATTTTTGCAGTTCTTCTTCAAGGCGCTGAAGTTGATCTATCATCTGCTGAAATGCTTGTGCTTCATGTACCACAACCTCAGCTTTCCCATTCACAGTTAGTACAAGCGGGGACTTTGTAGCCTTGATCCGTTCTACGTAATCCTTGGCATTGCGCTTGAAGTCGGTAAGAGTTTGAATATTTTCGAGATTAATTTTGATGTGCATCGCATCTAATTAAATGCTTTATAAAATATTTTATCAGATGCTAGACCTGTTGTGTCTTCTCGAATTCACAAAGGATTTAAAATATAAAAAATATCTTTGAGCAAAGTGACTCAAACAGCCGTGAATCACAACAGGGCAATGCCACAAAGCAGTGAACCAACTTATTACTCCCTGCTAGGACTGCATCCCTGGGCATCGGTAATCGATATTCGTCGCGCTTATCGGCAACTGAGCAAACTCTATCATCCTGATACTACAAACTTGCCGACTGCGATCGCCACTCCCAAATTCCAGCAAATCAACGAAGCCTACGCCACCCTTAGCCATCCAGAACGTCGGTTAAGCTATGATCTAAAAATTGGCTATTCCCGCTTTGGAGTGATTCAACCACCCCCTGATTTGAATCATCCCGTTTCACGTTCCTATGATTTTTCAAAATCAGCATACCTTGATGCGAGCGATCGCCCCTTATCATCTGGCGAAATCTTTGCCTTATTTATGCTGGTGTTAACATTTGTAGGTTGTCTATTATTAGCAGTTGCCATTGCCTTAACTCGTGGCGAGGTTGCTTTCCAAACCCATTTGCTGCAACCAACTGCATTTGTACAACAGCAGATTACCTATATGTCGCAACTAACTACCCATCTGAAATAATTAAAAATTAAAAAATTCCCTAATCCAAAATCCAAAATCTAAAATTCCTATGCCTCTTCTTCCCTCTGATACCCCCCTATATAATCATCCCCTGCCACAAATTGAGCAGTGGCTAAAAGACCAAGGCTGTCAACAAGATGACACACAGAGGCATTGCTGGCACGTGCAGCGGCCTAGCTGGCAAGCTGAATTATGGCTCGACGTGGAGCAAATCGTAGTACGATATGTCCAATCTGGGGAAAATGGGCAGGATATCCAACGTTCATTCAAGTATTCTCTGAGTCGGGATGATATAGAACAAGCAGTGTTTTCTGGGCCATAAGGAATTGCTAAGTACGATCCTCTCCAATTAGCTTTATTTGCATCGACCTACTTAGATCGCAGAGTGATTGCACTCTGAAACCACTCAACAACACCATCTGCCAAGACTCGCGCTAATTTTTTTTGTTCATCGGCGTTGGCTATCCATTCAAATTCTTCGGGGTTGGTCATAAAACCTAGTTCCATTACCACTGATGGTGCTGTAGAGGGACGAGTTAGCGCCAAGTTATTCCAAAACACCCCCATTGATGAACGTCCTAGCTGCTTAATTAGATAATTGTGGAGAAAAACGGCTAGGCTATGGGCTTGGGAATGATACCAAAAAGTTCTAATGCCTTTGGTATTCTCTGCATCTCCGTCGTCAGGTACTGCTGTGTAATGTATAGTTAGAGCGATCGCTGGTTGTTGTTGCTCGATCATGGCTTGGCGAGCAGACAAAGCTATTTCTCTGTCATCTTCTCGCGTCATCACTACTAACGCGCCTCTTAAGACCAGTTCATCACGCAGCAACTTAGATACTGTCAGGCTGACATCTTTAGCTAAATATCCTGTTGGCCCAGCCGCGCCAGTTTCTTGCCCTCCGTGCCCTGGGTTAACTAAAATCTTTATGCCAGATAAAGGTTGTAATTGTACCTGTGCAAAAGCTGGTGAAGAAATAAATATGGAACTGATCGCTAAACCTAAAATTGGTTTCACTTCTTAATATAGACTCCTATATGAGGGAGATGAGGAGAATAACCAATGCCCCATGCCCAATGCCCCATGCCCCTCCCTTAAACTTTCCCAAACCGCCGTTCCCGTTGCTGGTAAGCACACAAAGCGCGATGAAACTCAGCCCGATCAAAATCTGGCCAGAGAGCATCGGTAATATAAATTTCTCCATAAGCCATTTGCCAGAGAAGAAAATTTGAGAGGCGCATTTCTCCACTGGTACGAATTAACAAATCTGGATCACTAATTCCTGCTGTGTACAAGTGGCTTTCAAACACCTGTTCATTAATTTCATTGGGTTGTAGTAGACCTTGCTGGACTTGTTTTGCGATCGCTTGACAAGCTTGTAAAATCTCCTGCCGTCCGCCATAATTAGTTGCTACCGAAAACCGGATACCGCGATTATCCTTAGTTTCTTCCATTGAACGGGATATTTCTTGTTGAAGCGATCGCGGCAGGTCTTGCAAATTTCCGACAAACTTAATTTGAACATTCTCTTCGACCATTTCCCGCAGTTCTTGCCGCAAAACTCTTTGAAACAGAGTCATCAAAAAATCCACTTCTTCCTGCGGTCTTTTCCAGTTCTCCGTTGAAAAAGCATAAGCTGTTAGCGCCTGAATTCCCCAATCCTGACAACAGCGAAGTAAATCTTTAAGAGCATCTACTCCTCGCTTATGACCCATAATCCGGGGTAGACCCTGACGTTTAGCCCATCGACCATTGCCATCCATAATCACCGCAACGTGCTGCGGCAATAGTTCTCGTTTTAAGTCAGTAGGCAAATCTTGCAGTTTAGTTTGTTGTGCTGTCATTTTTTATCTCGAGAAGCGGTCGATGGTAATCCGAGTAAACGTGAAACCAGTGCTAGTGTCTTCCCACCTGTCCGACGAACAAAGCTCAACAGACCAGGAGCAACTGCTTCCCGATCCACGTTTGGGGATAAAAGAGCCTCTAATGACTCTTTCAGCTTCCTAATCGTCAGGGGTCTATTTAGGGTTCCCCGTTCCGCTAAGGAAATGGAACCCGTTTCTTCAGATACAACGACACAAATGCAATTTTCGACCCGCTCAGTAATTCCCATTGCCGCCCGGTGGCGTGTTCCCAACTGGCGCGAGGCTGTGCGTCCCGAAAGTGGCAAAATTATACCCGATGAGACTATCCGTGATCCCCGAATCAATGTCGCCCCATCGTGTAACAAAGTTTTCGGCTGAAAAATTGTTTGGATCAGTTCTTTAGAAACTTCCGCATTTAGCTTTACTCCTGGCACAGAAAAATCTCGCTCATCAATGGGCCCTGTGGTTTCCAAAATTAGTAAAGCTCCGATGCGGTTTTTGGACAATTCTTTAACAGCCTCGACAATTTCATCAATTACACTATCAGACTTAGCGAGCGCTAGCCGTTCTCGTTGAAACAACTGGCGGAATTCGCCACGCCCCAATTGTTCTAAAAACCGCCGAAACTCTGACTGTAGGGCAACTGCCATCGCTACAGCACAACCAATCACCAACTTTTCCAGTACAAAACTTAGCAGAGGTAGTC